>DATJLH010000151.1:0-2020 GCA_035490615.1 Cellvibrio sp. | reverse complement strand
CCCCATTGCTGACGGGTATCAACCCGGGCCCGGTGCGTCTTATCAAACAAGGTGGCGAAGAGGAAATCTTCTTTATTTCCGGTGGATTCCTCGAAGTGCAGCCTTACCACATCACAGTGCTGGCTGATACCGCCCTGCGTGCAGATGATATGGACGAAGCCGCTGCTCTGGAAGCGCAACAACAAGCGCAGCATCAGTTGTCTGAGCAAGCCCACGAGATTGACTTCCAACGCGCTGCTGCGCAGCTGGCGGAAGCCGCTGCACAATTGCGTACTTTGCAAGCCATCAAGAGAAAAGCTGGCAAAAGCTAAACTCAGCGAAACAATAAATAAAAAGGGCGGCCTTGGGTCGCCTTTTTTATTTCTATTGACCCGTCCTGAATAAAGTTGACACTTTCTAATCCCTATTGAGGAAAGTGTTATGAATCCCGTCATTAAACGCACCCAGCGTGATTATTCTCTCGCCTTTAAGTTAGCCCTTGTCGATCAAATCGAAAAAGGCGAGATGACCTATAAACAAGCCCAGGATCGTTACGGCATACAAGGAGCTTCCACTGTCTTGTGTTGGTTGCGCAAGCATGGTCAACTGGATTGGTCTTTAGGCTCACCACCAATACCTGCCACAAGAGGTCGCCTCATGTCCGATAAGCCTCTCCCCCAAACACCAGAGCAGCGCATCAAGGAACTGGAGCAGCAGCTCGCCCAGGTCCAACAGAAAGCGGAGTTTTTCGAAGCTGTCGTTGATGTCCTCAAGCGTGATTATGGAGTCAGCGTTGTAAAAAAGCCGCACGGCACATCATCCAAACGAAAACGCTAGCGGGATTATCAGTTGTCCGTGGTTGCCAGCTACTGGGCATCAGTCGGCAAGCCTGGTACCAGCAACTTGCCCGGGAGCAACAACGGGAAGCACATGCGCAAATCCTTCTCGATGCTGTGCGGCGCGAGCGTGCGTTACAACCTTGCATCGGAACGCGTAAGTTGCAGCAGTTGTTACAGCAATCCGGGTTGGTGGTAGGTCGTGATCGGCTGTTTGCCTTGTTGCGGGAACATCGCCTGCTGGTACCTACCCGGAGGGCTTATCACAAAACAACGCACAGCCATCATCGCTTTCGCAAACATGGCAATCTCCTTAAAGCCGGCGAGCATCAAGTCATTCCGCGGCGCCCGGAGCAGGTATGGGTGGCTGACATTACCTACTTACCAGTGCGCCAGGGTGAGGCTTACTTGAGTTTGGTGACGGATGCTTTTTCGCGCAAGATTGTGGGGCATTGCGTTCACGACAACCTGAGAACTGAACTGGTAATAGGTGCTTATCAACAAGCACTGCAGCAGCGACACTACGATGATGAACTGATCCATCATTCGGATCGGGGTATTCAATATTGCTCGGCACAGTATCAGGCATTGCATCATCAACATGGGGTTCGCTGTTCGATGACGGATGGTTACGACTGCTATCAAAATGCCCTGGCGGAGCGTGTGAATGGTATTCTGAAAAATGAATTTCTGATAAGGAAGCCCAAGGATATTATGGAAGCAAAAGTAATGGTGGCGGAGTCGATACGGATTTATAACGAACGTCGACCACATCTGTCGCTGGAATACAAAACGCCCGATGAGGTGCATCGGGCGTTTTGGTAAATCGGTGTCAACTTATTTCAGGACTGGACATTGTGAACTTGAATCTTACTAGATAAAACTATCCATTTATTACTTGCCTTTTATCAACCGCTTTTAATCCTTCAACAACTGGTTTAAAACCCCAATCAATTGGTTAATCTGTACCGGTTTAGTGAGGTAATCAAAGAAGCCTGAATTTTTACCTCGTTCTATATCGTAAGGCATGGCATTCGCCGATAAACCTACGATAGGGATTGATTGGGTTTGTGCATCTTTCTTGAGTACATTCAATACTTCATATCCATCCATGCCCGGCAAGTTGATATCGAGGATGATGACATCAGGGCGCAGGCTACGGGCTTTGTAAATACCAAGGAAAGCTTCTTCCGCTATATCCAATG
>DATJLH010000150.1:0-19411 GCA_035490615.1 Cellvibrio sp. | reverse complement strand
GATCTGGTACAGGCTTATGAATTAGATACGCCTTATGCTCAAGCTGCTACAGAAAAATATCGCAAACTTTCCTGGATGGGTCCGTGTTGGGTTGCTGCACGTATTCCTGACGATGTTGAGGCCCGGAATGCGCTGACCTTTGACGCCGTATTTGCTGGAGTTGATTTGCCTCAGCGCCCGGATCTCTATATTCCATTTGAGGAGGAGCGAGCCAGAATACAAACCAAGGCACGTGATCTGGAGCAGCTAAAGCAATTTAACGAAGCAGCCTTGGTTGAAAGTGTTTTGTTGCAATGGCCCGAGGCTAATGCTTATTTGCCGCTGATGGCTCCTGCTCAGGCCCTAACCGTTCTTATAGAAAAAGACTCTGCTCGCATTATAGCTCTGGTTGAACTAAATCCTTGGGAGTGATCTGGCTTGCTTGAAAAAGTACGGCAGATAATGACGAAAAATGCTCGCTTTCTTCCATAATTTTTCCAATCCATTAGAGCTTTTATTCTTTTAATGAACTCACTCTATTAGCATGCTAAATGTTATTTCCCCATTGCTAAATACACTTTTTAACTGTTTGGTACGCACTTTGCTTTTATATATTGAACACTATGGGTTAAATAAACTCAGGGGCAAATATGAAAGTTTCCAAGGGCTTCACCTTAATTGAACTGATGATTGTTGTTGCGATTATCGGTATTTTAGCCGCAGTCGCCTTGCCGGCCTATCAGGATTATATTGTTCGAACAAAAGTATCAGAAGGTTTGGTTCTGGCTGCGGTTGCAAAAAATGCAGTGGTGGATACTTATGCGGGGCGAAGTGTAGGTGCTATCGGTCCCTACGCCGGTAATGGTCCCTCGGTAGTTGGGTCATATGGATATGAATTTCCTGCAGCGCCGGGCCTTGAAAATATTGCTTCCATTGCTATTGCAGGCATCAATGATGTTTCGGCACCGCAGGCCAATGAAGGAGTGATCTCCATTACATATGCTAACCAGGTCGCTTCAGTGCTCGGTGCAGCGAATCCTTTATTACTAATACCAGGTTCGGGCGTTATAGCAGCGAATGGTATACCTGCAGGGTTGCTTCGCCCTGATCAACCTGTAGTTTGGGGGTGCACTACAACAGGAGCTATTGTTGCTGCTTTTAAGTATTTGCCAGCCAATTGTCGATATTGATGTAATCGCCTGTGATAGTTCGCGATTTTTATAATGTAGTCAGTATTAACTAATAAGTTAATGCCTTTAAAATTTCGAAATACGCAAAAATGGATTATCCTGGTACTTTAATTGCCACATATAAAAGGAAGTATGCAATGTCTCGTGAGCTTTTCTCCATCTGCCTCCAGTGTGTTCAAATAGCAGCAACAAATTATAAGCATAAGATATGCGCCTTATTTTTTTGTTTGCTAAGCGCTAATGCGCAATTAGTTGCGGCGACAGAAATCATCATTGAACCCATCTACTCATATAATCAAAAAGCATCCTCCATATCTGAGTTAATTTCCAATCATAATGCCGCAGCGGATATCCGGCGTGACAATTGTTTTGCTGGATATTCTGCTCAATGCAATACCCATAAAATTACTTCGTATTGGCCAAGTGCGGCGGCAGTGACATACAACGGTATTCCGCACCTCTATGATATACAAACAGAGCAGACTAGCTATTGGAAAGATGCTAACGGACAGTTCCAATCAAGCACTATAACTCCTGTGGCTGTTCAGCGTATCCATATGGACCTTTCTTGCCCACAATCATTTGAATTGGTCGTTTCTTCGATTGATCCTGAAGTCCGTACCGCATACTGCCGTAAGGTAGAACAGCAATCCTGTGCCGTTGAGGGGAATCCAATCAATGTTGGAACAGCTAATAAATTTGAGCATGAAGTTGACTATTCAACGGCGGATGGATTTCTGAAAGTCGAGCGGCATTATGTGGATCAGCGTACGGGCTGGATGCTTGATTTACCGCAAAAAATAGTTGAGGTAAATCCGGGCGGTACACTACAGGCGGGCATAGCGTATTCCTATACAACGATTTATAAGCGGTATTCGTTGGATGCAGCAAATCCAATTTCATTAAAGGAATATCCCCATGTTCATTATTTCCGTTACTACAATCCGCTTCCGCAAACAGCAGTTTATCTGAATCAAGGGCGTCAGCATTACCGTTACCTGGAGACTGCATCAGGGTTTTTGGGAGAGGATTTGCAGGCTCAAAAAACTCACTTATCCAGAGTTGATCCGACATTTTCCCAGGGGGCGGCATGGAAGTTAATTCGCGCCAATGGCGATATATCCTATTTTGGATCAAATGGAGCGTTACAGCGTACCGACTTTGCGAAGGGAGGAAGCTTGGCTTATGTTTACGATAATGATCGCCTGATTTCCAAGTCCGATAATTTTGGCCGTCAAATATCGTATACCTATGATACTTACGGACGCATAACGTCAATCACTTTGCCTGATGAACAAGAAATAATTTATGAGTATGCGGAAGACGAAGAATCTTTGCATTTTATGCAGGTAGAAAAAGTCACTTGGCCCAACGGAGAAAGTATTAGTTATCTTTATAATGAGCAAGCCCATGTTGCTTATGGAGCTGATGCCAAAAAAATGCTGACAGGCAAGCTGGATTCGCTGGCTGATCGTGTTGGTACATATAAGTATAACGCGGCAAGCAAAGCGGTCTTAACAGAAGGTGCATCGGGTGTACTGAAACGAGAGATACAGCATTCTCACTACAATGCACAAGTAACCAACGGGCTCGGCTCACAAACGACTTACAATTTTGGTCAAACGCTGGCAGATGGCACCCGCCTGCTCACCAGCACCAACCAACCCGCCGGCAGCGGCTGTGCCGCGAGTACCCAATCAGCCACATACTCCACCGACGGCCTGCTCACCAAAAAAACCGAGTTCAACGGCAACATCACCCTCTATGGCTATGACGCAACCACCAAGCTGGAGGATCGCCGTGTCGAGGGCTTAAAAGGGTCTGTGAGCAACACCCTGCTCAATCCCAATGCCACCCTGCCAGCCGGCGCCCGCAAGATCAGCACCCAATGGCACAGTGAGCAGCGCAAAGCCGTTAAGGTTGCAGAACCCAAGCTGCTCACCACGTCTATCTACAACGGTGATGTTGATCCCTTCGACAATCAACAGATCGCCAGCTGTGCCCCCAACGGTATCGTCGTCCTGTGCCGCAAAGTCCAGCAAGCCACCACGGATAACAACGGCGCCTCCGGGTTCAATGCCAGTCTGGATAACACGCTCGCGCCGCGCGAATGGCTGTATACCTATAATGCCTTCGGTCAGGTGCTGACGCTGCGCCGCTCGCCAACCGCAGTGCCGGACTACACTATCGAGTATTACGACACCACCACCACGCAGTGGACCATCGGTGATCGTAAAAGCATGACCAATCCACTGGGGCAGGTGACCCACTTTGACCGCTACGATCCCAACGGTCGCCTGTTGCAGATGACCGATGCCAACGGAGTGGAAACCCACTTCACCTACGACGTGCGTGGTCGGTTAACCAGCCAATCAATTGACGGCGCACTCACCACCCACACCTATGACCTGAATGGCAACCGCATCGGCAGCGAACTGCCCAACGGTGTAACCATCACCTATCACTACGATGCGGCCAAGCGCCTGACCGCTATTGAAAATGCGTTGGGCGATAAAATCCACTATGAATACGATGTGGAAAATAATTTACGGTTTGAGCGCATCACCACTGCCAGTGACACGCTGACCTACATGAAGGAACACGTCTACGACGCCTTGTCCCGTCTGCAAAACACCATCGACAGCCAGGGCCACACGACCACCTACCTGTACGATGCCTCGGGCAACCTTACGGGTGAACAGGATGCAAAGCAGCAACAGACCAACCATCTGTTTGATGCATTAAACCAACACAAATCCACCACCGATCCACTGAACGGCACCACCGAATACACCTACGATGGCCGTGGCAATGTCACTCAGGTGAAAGACCCCAAAGGGCTAATCACCACCTATAGCTACAATGCCTTCGGCGACCTGACCCAACAGGTCAGTCCCGACACTGGCACCACCACCTTCATCTACGACAATGCCGGCAACCGTACCCGTGCCACCGACAGCCGCGGTGTGGACACCAACTACACCTACGATGCCCTGAACCGCCTGACCGGTATCGAGTACCCGGCTTCCCCGACGGAGAACATCACCTACACCTACGACGACACCACCAACGGCAATGACGGCATTGGCCGCCTCACCGGGATCAGCAGTGCAAACGGATTGATTCAATACACCTACAACCCCCAGGGGCTGATCACCGCCAAACAGGTCACCATCAACAACCAGACCCGCACCACGGCCTACACCTACGATGCCGCCGGTCAGTTGACGGGTATCACCTATCCCGGTGGGCGGATCGTCACCTATACCCGCGACACCGCCGGTCGCATCAGCGGCATGACCACTCGTGCCAGCAGTGGTGCGACGGAATACGCCCTGCTCAGCAACCTCCAGTACTTGCCCTTCGGCCCGGCCAACGCCTATACCTACGGCAACGGCCTGACCCTCAGCCACGACTACGACCAGGACTACCGCCTGCAAGGCATCGAGGTCAGTGGCATCAACCCGGTCCTGGAACGCGACTACAGCTACGACCCGGTGAACAACATCACCGCCATCGTTAATCCGCTCCATACCGGCAAGAGTCAGAGCTTCGGCTACGATGCCCTCAATCGCCTGACCAGCGCCCAGGGCACCTACGGTTTGCTCGGCTACACCTACGATGCGGTGGGCAATCGCCTGAGTCACAGCCATGACGACGGCACGGCAGTACACCACGACACCTACAGCTACGCCGCTGACAGCCATCGCCTGCTCGGCATCAGTCGCCTGACTGACAACCAGCCCACTGGCACCCGCAGCTTCATCTACGACAACATAGGCAACCGGATCACCGGCACTGCTGAAGACGGTAGTACGCAAACGCACACCTACAACCATGCTAACCGGATGGACAGTGTCAGTGTTGATAGCACAACAGCGGCCGCCTATACCTACAACCCATTAGGCCAGCGCATCAGCAAGACCTTGGCCAACAGCACACAGGAAATTTATTACTACGATGAAATCGGTCAGCTTATCAGCGTGACGGATTCAAATGGTAATCCGCAGCGGGAATATATTTACTTCAACAACCAACCTGTTGCCTTCATCGCCAACAGCACGATCTATTACATCCACACCGATCACCTGAACACACCGCAAGTGGTTACTGATCAGAATCAGCAGGTGGTGTGGATGGGGGATTACCAGCCGTTTGGGAAGCTCACCGACAGCACCAGTCAAACCAACAGCATTGAGTTGTACAGTCGGTTTCCGGGGCAGTACCTCGACAGTGAAACGGGGCTGTATTACAACTACTTTCGGGATTATGATCCGAGCATAGGGCGCTATATTCAGAGTGATCCGTTAGGTCTTTTCGATGGTCCGAATACCTTCGGGTATGCCTTGCAAAATCCCCTGAAACTTATTGATCCTATGGGTTTAAGTACCATGGTCTGGTGCCGGAAAAATCCGGTAACTTGCGCTGAAGTTTTAAGTCCGGATATGGCCAATTCACCGACAACCCCTGTAGTGCCTGTAACGCCGGTAATTACTGTTGAACAGGAGGGCACTGAGCAATGTCCACCTGAAGATCCAAATGACGATGGTTGTAAAAAAGCTAGTGATTGGCAGTTAAATCAGTTAGGGATCAATGATGCTCATGCTTATAAAAAAGATTATGTGACTGGTTCTCTCTCCAAATACGATATATGTATTTGCAGAGGCGGAAAAATAAAAATTAAAGGTGCGGGAAAGTGTGGAAAACCTGGGCCTTCGATTGATGCTTATTAGATTGATAATAACGGAGTTTGTATGAGCACGGCAGAATTGTACATTGCAATAAGTGGTGATGATTTTGATCCTGATCTAATAACGTCACTGCTTAATGTTTCCCCAACTTCTTCTCACAGGAAAGGAGATTCGCTAAAGTTCAATAAAAATGCAAGCTTTAGCCAGTGGTGTATATCTACGGGAAGAGTTGAAAGTAATAATCCTGATTTTTATGAACTATCAGCATCGTTAGTAAATAAGCTGAGTAATAAGGTGGATGATATTTTGGCTTTAAAAAATCAGTATAAATTAAGTGTTACGCTCCAGGCCGCGCTCAAATGTGATAAGAACTCTTGCAATCCCATTATAGGCTTTGATAAAGATACTATTCGGTTCCTCTCAACAATTGGTGCCAGTATAGATGTTGATATTTATTAGGATATATATGGAATATTAACAAATATATAGTCACTGATAGTGTTAAATGTGCGGCATTGTCGGCTTACGCAGCTTCGCCGCTAAGCCGACCTACGGCCAGGTTTATAAACCAGTAATACGCATAGATAAATCTACTGCGCGGCAGTGTTTGGTCAACGCTCCAATCGAAATAAAATCCACGCCCGTTTCGGCAATCACAGGTAACGTTTCTTCCGTGACATTTCCCGACGCTTCCAATTTAGCTTTGCCGTTGTTCATCTTTACCGCAGTCACCATATCCTCCACCGAAAAATTATCCAGCATGATGATATCCGCACCGGCGGTGAGGGCTTGCTGGAGCTCTTCCAGGGTTTCCACTTCTACTTCTACCGGTTTGCCCGGGGCGATGTGGTGGGCGCTGGTCACGGCGTTGGCGATGCTGCCGCAGGCGGCGATGTGGTTTTCTTTAATGAGGAAAGCATCGTAGAGGCCGATGCGGTGGTTGTGGCAGCCGCCGCAGGCGACGGCATATTTTTGGGCGGTGCGCAGGCCGGGGATGGTTTTACGGGTGTCGAGCAGTTTCACTGCCGTGTGTGCGACCAATTGTGCGTAGTGGTGGCTGATGGTGGCGGTGCCGGAGAGTGTTTGAACGAAATTCAGTGCGGCGCGTTCGCCGGTGAGTAGGCTGCGTGCTTTGCCTTCCAGGTGAAAAAGCGAGCTATTGGCTTTGGCGAGTTCACCGTCTTTTACATGCCAGCTGATTCGCACAAACGGATCGATCTGGCGAAACACCTCTTCTACCCAGGCCTGGCCACAGAATACGCAGTCTTCGCGGGTGATGACACTGGCTTGGGCAATCTGGTCGGCGGGGATCAGTTGGGCGGTGATGTCGCCGGTGCCGATATCTTCATTAAGTGCATGTAATACGGCGGTGACGATATCGCGTTGCATATGAGGAATGTTATCGGCGATGTGGTTAAGCATAAAAGTCATCCAGGGTAGCAGTGAGCAATGTTGACAGACATCAGTTTTTAGCGGCTTGCTAGCTTACCTTTATTAAGGCGGGGATAAAAATCCCAATGCCTGAAACATATGAGTGGCGATAAAAAGGCCATCTATAGCGTATCCAATATGTGAGCAGGTTGACCATTGAAAGCGGCCATCCTCGGGGAACCCTTTGGCGCCTCACTGGCCTATTTATATATGCAAAACCAGTAGGGTTAACCCGCCATTTTCACAATGTTTTTTTAGGCGTCAGCGCCGCAAAGCACGTTAAAAATCGCGCTTTTTTTCAAAATGCTCTATAGCACCAAAAGATATAAAAAAGATAGCGTTGGTCAAAATGAAACCAGTTTTTATGCCTGTTTTTTGCGTTTTTCATGCTTTTTCGGGCAAAGATATATAAGAAAAATCAGCGGTTATTGCTTAATGTGATATGGCTCTCGATATTGCAATTTGCTTCTGGGCGGTGAATTTGCCTTGGTTATACTTCATTCACAGCAGTCTTTCTTTAATGGTAATTCCGCCATGTCCGAGTCCATCAAATCTGATCAGAACAAGGTCGTGCAATTGAATCCGGAGCGTAATGCAGCGCCGCATGTGGCGTTAACGCGCCTGCCGGCTTCCATGCACGCGTTGCGCGATAAAGCGCGCCAGCAATTGCAGGTGATGTTGCGTGAGTTGTTTGATCGGGCTGACGACGCCTTGTTTGAACTGGCCGATAAGGCCACCAATAACCACGAGCAAAACCTCTATTTTGATTCCATGCGCGAAGTGCGTATCCGTCGTCGCGCTATCGAAGCGGCATTTTTTCGCAGTATCGATATCGGTTTTGCGCAGTTACTTGATCCTTATGCTTATCGCGATGCATCACGCGCTGAAGAAAAAGAGTTCTCCCTCGACGAGCTGTCATTGGTCAAAAATGACGAGCTGGAAGAAATGGTGGCCACCGAGGGCATGATCAACAAGGCGAACGATCAGTTTGCCGAAGCGATTCAACACCTGACCTTGCGCATCGATCATCTGGTGCCGGTCAAGGTGTATCAAAAGAATAATCCCTTGGGGGTCGATGTCATCTGCAACGCCTTTACCGATGCGACCAAGGCCGTACGCATTGATGTCAAAGCGAAGCTGGTGTTGTTCAAGCTCTTCGATAATCTGGTGATGGCCAAACTGGGCGGATTGTTCCAGGCGCTTAACCAGCAACTGATCGAAGCGAATATCCTGCCGTCGTTGAAGCAGGGCAACAAGCCTAAAAAATCTGTTACAAGCGCGCCGGAAAATCCCTACGGGGCTGGAGCCGGTGCGGCTCACGGCAGTACGGCGCCATCAGGGCAGGGCAACTACGCAGGCGGCGCCGGCTACGACGAGCAAACCAACCAGGTGTTGCATACCCTGCGCGACTTGTTGGGTACGCGCAATGCTGCGCCTGCGCAACGGCCCACTGGTGAAGAGCTGGCGAGCCAGGAGTTAATCAATATCCTGTCCCAGGCTCAGCAACGCAGCATGACGTCGTCCGGCGGTATGAATTATGCCAATGCAGCGCCCGTTAATGTCCGGGAGATGCTGAAAGATCTACTGAAAAGCCAGGAGCAAAAACCGCAGAACATCAATCAGGTTGACGATGACGTGATCAACCTGGTGAGCATGATGTTTGAATTTATCCTGGATGACCGCAACCTGGCTGCGCCGATGAAAGTGCTGCTCGGACGCTTGCAGATTCCGATGATCAAGGTCGCTATCGCCGATAAATCCTTCTTCAGCAAAGGTGGCCACCCGGCTCGCCGGCTGTTGAACGAACTGGCCACGGCGGCGCTGGGTTGGCAGGAAAGCAGTGACGAAAACCAGCGCAAAGACAATCTGTTCAGCAAGATGGAAGAGGTGGTGCAAAGTGTGTTGTCAGACTTTGAAGCTGACATGTCCATCTTCAACAGCCTGCTGAATGACTTCCGTGCGTACCTCGATAAAGAAAAACGGCGCGCGCAGATTCTTGAGCAGCGCACTATCGATGCGGAAGACGGTAAGGCCAAATCCGAACGCGCCCGTGCTGATGTGGATACCGCGCTTAATGCGATTATCGGCAAACAGAACTTGCCCGCTGCAGCAGTCAAATTGTTGCGCGATGCCTGGGCCAATGTGATGTTTATTACCTGCCTGAAAAACGGTACCGATAGCGAGGAGTGGCAATCCAAGATCAGCACCGCCCAACAACTGGTGTGGAGCCTGTGCGCGCCCATGGATAAAGATAACCGGCAGCGTTTGTTGAAGCTGGTTCCGGTGTTGCTGCAACAGTTGCGGCAAGGGCTGGAAAGTATTTCCTACAATCCATTTGATGCCACGCACTTATTTAAACAACTGGAAGGCTTGCACCTGGCGCGCTTGCGCGGCGAAGCTGTACCTGTGGCGGTGCCGACACCCAAGGCACCGGAGGCGCCAGCTCCGAAAGCCCAAGCCCCGGCAGGTCAGGCAGAGGTAGCAAAAACAGCAACCCCGGCCAAGCCAGCCACGGTTGCATCACCCGATAAAGTGGCTGCGAACCAGCCGGTTGTTGAAGTCCCGGTCGCCACGGCAGCACCCGCCGTTGAGCAGCCAGAAGTTGCAAAACCTGTTGCCGCTACAGTAACGCAACCCACCACTACGCAATCTGGCACCGCTGATGCACCGCGGGCAGACGCAGCAAAAACCGGGGCGGCCAGTCCCACCGTGGCGGAAACCGTCAACGCCGCACAGCCTTTTGTGGTGATGTCACAGGATGCCGAAGAGCAGTTGCCGGAAGGTGACCAGCATCTATCCCTGGTAGCCAATATCACCCAGGGCAGCTGGTTCGAGATGGCCGGTGACGGTGGTCAGAAATTCCGTTGCCGTTTGGCGGCGATCATCCGTCCCACTGGCAAGTACATCTTCGTTAACCGTTCCGGTATGAAGGTGGCGGAGGAAACCCGCAACAGCCTGGCGCTGGCCATGAAGTCTGGCCGCTTGCGCGTGCTGGATGATGGCATGTTGTTTGATCGCGCCCTGGAAGCCGTTATCGGAAACCTGCGTCAGGGTCGGCCAGCCAATTGATATTCCCCTTGCCCACCGGAACGGTCCAGCCGTTTCGGTGGGTGTCTCTCGCTCCTTGGTAGCCTCTTTCTTACCCGCCCATGTATCATGTCGCCTTCCGAGAACAGCAGGCGGACTTCCTTTTGGCACACACTATCCTCAATGGCTGGTTGCAAGGCGTGCGGCATTGTCCTTCGCCCAACTTCAATCAACGCCCGGCGAATGTGGCTATCAGCTTGTTGGTTATCCATAACATCAGCTTGCCGCCTGGCCAGTTCGGTACCGGCTGTGTGGAAGCCTTTTTCGTTAATCAATTGAACCCCGAGCAGCATCCTTACTTCGCCACCATCGCTGACCTCAAGGTATCCGCTCATCTGTTTATCGCGCGCACCGGTTTGATCACCCAGTTTGTGGCGTTTGACCAACGGGCCTGGCACGCGGGCGCCTCCAGCTTTGCGGGTGTGGCAGATTGCAACGATTACAGTATCGGTATTGAGTTGGAAGGCACGGATGATATTGCCTACACTGATGCACAATATCTGGCGCTCGCTGAGGTCACTCGATGTTTATTGAATGCGTATCCGGCAATAACCCGTGAGCGCATCACAGGCCATGCGCACGTAGCGCCGGGCCGCAAAACGGACCCGGGCGCCGCGTTTGATTGGGCGCACTATCATCAACTATTGGCGGCAGGGACTTTATGATCTTCCTCAGTTTGGTTGTGGTTTTGCTGTTGGTGCAATGGTGGGGTTCAGGCGCGCCCTTGCAATACGACGCCTGGTTTATCCGTTTGGCGGATTCACTAAAAAACCTCGCTGTGATCGGCAATTCGCCGCTGCTTCATTTAACCCTGAGCCTGCTGATACCCTCGCTGATATTGGCGCTGCTTGTTTACCTTATCACGGTGCTCTTGTCGGTCAACTGGTTGTTTTTCCTGTACGTGCCGGTGTTGCTTTACAGTTTGGGACGCGGGAATTTTTCAACGGAAGTGAAGGCCTATATTGCTGCCAGCGAACGGGGTGACAATGTAATGGCGAGCCGGTTAACCGATGAATTGCGCGGTGGTGCCGGCTCGGAAGAATCCTGCCCGGATGTGGAAAACTGGCCCATGTTGCACAGTGAAACCTTACGGGTCATCAGTTATCGCGGATTTGAACGAATGTTTGCCGTCCTGTTCTGGTTTTTTATCCTCGGTGCCGTGGGTGCCTTGCTGTATCGCCTCAGTGTGATCTACCGCGAACGCGAAACGGTTACAACGAGCCACGGTCGTTTAGCAGCGCGCTGGTTGTGGTTGATGGAATGGCCAGCGGTCCGTGTGATGGGTTTAACCTGGGCGCTGGTGGGGAATTTTGAAACCTGCTATCGCTGTTGGCAGGCGCGGTTGCTGGATGTAAAGCATTCATCCATGACCTTGTTGAACAACAGTCTGCGCGGTGCTTTGGGTGTCGATGATCCACTGCTGGGGAATTGTGATACCAATGACAGTGAACCCAATGTCAGTGAACCCACAGTAACGCCTAATGAGCCGGTGTATTCGTTGTCGCTGATTAAAAGCAGTGTGCCGCTGTTTTCGCGCGCGCTGTTGTTATGGGTCTGTGTGCTCGCGCTGATAACGCTGGTCTTATAGCCACTGAATGATTTATTTGTTAACACGTTTGAGGTTTTTATGCCGTCTTTTGACATAGTTTCCGAAGTTGATAAACACGCACTCACCAACGCGGTGGATCAGTCCAACCGCCTCATCACCACTCGTTACGATTTTAAAGGTGTGGGTGCCAGTTTCGAACGCAAAGACTACGAAGTCACCATGACTGCCGATGTAGAGTTTCAACTGGAACAAATGCTGGATGTACTGAAAGGTGCCCTGCATAAAAACCAGATTGATATTGCCTGTCTGGAAATCAAAGATGTAAAAAGTTCTGGCAAGCAAGTCAAGCAGGAAATTATCGTGCGCACTGGCCTGGATTCAGATCTGAGCAGGAAGATTGTCAAGATGATCAAGGATGCCAAGATGAAAGTGCAGGTGCAGATCCAGGGCGACCAGGTGCGTGTAACCGGCAAGAAGCGCGATGACCTGCAAGAATGTATCGCCATGCTGCGCGGCGCGGACATTGAAATGCCGCTGCAATACACCAACTTCCGCGATTAATCTTTATTGCACAATGTAGGTCGGATTAGCGCAGCGTAATCCGACAATAAACAAATTTTCAGAAACTCTCTCAGACGCTCATACTTTTGGTAACGGCCTCGGATTACGCTGCGCTAATACGACCTACTTGAGATTCTTTATGTTTAATCGTGTGGACGGCAAAGTCCAAAGCTGGCGTCAGGCGTTTAACTCTTATCGTGACATTCGTCTGTTGTACATCTTCCTGTTGGGATGTTCGTCAGGCTTTCCTTGGGTATTGGTGCTTTCATGCATGAGTGGTTGGCTGAGTGACTCAGGATTGTCTCGCTCCGCCATCGGTTACTTTGGTTCCGTGACATTCGTCTACGCGATTAATTTTTTATGGGCGCCTTTACTGGACCGTATTAAATTGCCGGTTTTTTGCCAGCGGCTCGGGCAGCGGCGCGGCTGGATTATGTTGATGCAAGGCTTGATGCTTTGCGCAACCGTTGGTATCGCGTTTACCAATCCAGCGCTCAGTTTGTTATGGACGTCCTTGTTGGCACTGGCGCTGACGACGTTTTCCGCCACTCAGGATGTGGCGATCGACGCTTACCGTATCGACATCATCGGCGATGATAAAGAGCGCTTGCCGCCGGCGTCGGCCATGAGCGTGATCGGTTGGTGGACCGGTTATTCGTTGCCGGGTTATATCGCGTTTCATTACGCGGACGTGATTGGCTGGTCCAATGTTTATCTGGTGATGGCAGCGATAATGGGCTTGATGATGGTCTTTACTGCTATTGTCAGAGAGCCGCAAACCCAGCGCGAAACCTTGCAAAAAATGGCAGAAGAAAAATATCTGCACGCCTTCTCGCACACCGGTTGGTGGCAGCGGGTGGTAGCGCGGATTTCCGTGACCATCATCGAACCCTTCGCCGAGTTTTTTCGGCGCAACGGGTGGCAGCTCGCCTGCATGATTCTGGTGTTTGTGTTTTTCTTTAAAATCGGCGAAGCCTTTCTCGGGCGGATGTCGATCCAGTTTTATCGCGAAGTCGGTTTCAGCAACGAACAAATTGCCGAATATTCCAAGATGGTGGGCTGGATTATGACGATCGCCTTCACGCTGATCGGCAGTGCGATCAATATTCGTTACGGCATTGTGCGCGGCTTGTTTATCGGCGGCGCAACCATGGCGGCGAGTAATTTGATGTTCGCCTGGATCGCGATTACCGGACCCAGTGAAACCTTATTTTTGGCCACGATTCTGGTGGATAACTTCACTTCCGCATTTTCATCGGTAGCATTTGTATCGTTTATCAGTTGGTTGAGTGGCCGCGCTTTTTCCGCATCACAATATGCCTTGCTGGCCTCGCTGGGCAGTTTGGGGCGCACGTCACTGTCGTCATTCAGCGGGCAAATGGTGGATAGCCTGGGCGGCAACTGGGCGCTATTTTTTGTTATCACGGCGGTGATGGTGATTCCCGGCTTGTTGTTATTGATTGCGATCAGCACGATTTTTAAACGCCGCGAACGCGCCACGCCTCCGGACGGACATGGATCAAATGTCCCATCCGAACCGCAGTAAACTGATTTTCCCGTTGTGGATTTCTACCCCTTCTGCTGTCAGACGACGGATCTGTTCCTGATAACTGGGTGACTCCGGTGGCAGGGACAATTTCCCCTGGGCATTGATGACCCTATGCCATGCGAGGCGCGTGCCTTTGGGTAATTCGCGCAGCACGCTGCCGGCCAGACGTGCTGCGCCCGGCAGGCCGGCGAGCCGCGCTAACTGGCCATAGGTGACGACCTTGCCGCGCGGGATCTGCTGGAGCGCAAGAAAAATGGCTTCTTTGTTGGAAATGGGCGGGTGCATGTCCTGATTCTCTGGGAATTAAGCGGGCCGGGAATTAAACCGGGGCGATGGCATCAATTACGTTAATTAACACTTTTTACATTGCGCCTGCCGGAGGCGGACATTGTAATCGTGGACAGACAAAATTTTGAGATGTAAAGGTGAGCGAGTGAAGTTTTTCTGGTTATTCCTGACGCTTATAGTGACGAGTATACAGGCCCATGCAGGTTATTTAGAGCTGACTAACGGTGATCGCGCAGAGGGTGAATTCGTCCGGCTGGAGGGCGACAGTGTGATATGGAAATCAACCAACTTTGGCGAGCTGAATATCAAAAAGAACAAGGTCAAAAATATCGTCAGCTCCAAACCCTTCAAGATCAGCGGCAATGATATTCCCTGCATGCTGGAAAATATGGAAGGCGAAAACCTGGTGTATTACTGCGGGCTGCGATCACGCATGGTGCGCACGCCGCTGCTGTCTGTGAAGGTGATGACGCCTTACGAAACCTTTGTAGAAGGCGAGTATATTCATCATGGCCGCATTAATTTGTGGGGTGCTTATTCGCGCGGTAACGAAGTGCGTGACGAATGGAATGTACAAACCGAGTTCACGTTGCGGCGCAGCGAGTTCCGCCACACCCTGGGCGGTGAATATGCCCGGGCTTCCTGGTGGTATTCCGAGCCGCCGCAAAAGTGGAATCTCAGTTATGGCCTTGACTGGTTCTTTCGCGAGCGTTGGTTCTGGTCCAATAATATCGCCTTCGGTGTGGAAGAATCGCGCGGCATCGACAGCTACTCCACCCTTGGTTCCGGTGCCGGCTATCAATTCTGGGAAAACAGTAAATCGGCCCTGGCATTGCGCTCCGGGCTGGCTTATTACAACGAAGTGTATATGGATTCATTCGTCATCGACCCGAACTACGAAATCGATGACAACTACACCGCCTGGCGGCTAGCCACTGATTTTCGCTACACCTTGCCGCTGGGCGTTTCGTTTTTCCATAACAACGAACTGATTCAGTCCGTTGATGACAGCAGCAATTTCTATCTAAAAACCACCACCGGCTTGAGCGCCATGATCCTGAGCAAGGTCTACTCGGAACTCAAAGTCGACTACAACGTCGATAATCAACCACAACCCGGAAAGCAGGAGAAGGACACACGTATGTCGGTGGGTGTCAGTTACAAGTGGTGATGTGGCATCATGGCCGACCATGAAACGAACGGAGTGATTGATGCGATTTTTTTTGATGATGTTGCTTATCTTGCCGGTGATCGAGATCTGGCTGCTTATCGTCATCGGCGATGAGATCGGTGTGTTGCCGACGATTGCCTGGTTGATCCTGGCGGCGATCATCGGCATTAATCTGATCCGCTATCTGGGTGTGGCGACTATGTTCAGCGTCAACCAGCAGCTGCGTCGCGGTGAAGTACCGGCGCAAGCGGTGGTGGGCGGCATGATGATGGGCGTTGCCGGTGTCTTGTTAATTATTCCGGGGTTTGTCAGTGATTGTATTGCGGTGCTTTTGCTGATTCCGCCGTTGCGCCGGGGCTTGTTGAATCGTTGGCTGCGCAATATGCGCGTTAAAACGGCGCGTTACCAGGGGAATGTGTACGACGTCGAAGCGGAAACGCCACCGCCAACCGAGCCGGAGAAAATTGGTCGCACATTGGAAGGAGAATTTCGGCGGGATGATAAGAATTAATCTACCGGGAAATGTAATCTAATCCTTATTAAAGAATTAGTGGTAATTTCGATTTCTTGGCACATTGTGAGTTCGTCGCTGCGGTCCTATTTCGAAACCCTCAAGTCAGGGACGACTTGAGGGAGCTACAGGGATGTATTCATGCGTTTTCGAAATAGGACCGCAGCGACGAACGGTCTACGAAGTAAAATCCCTCAAATGCTCATCCCTGAGCCTCGTCGAATTAACGATAAACCCTCACATAATCCACATACATACGTTGCGGGAAGCGGCTGGTGCCATCCGGGCTGCCCGGCCAGGTGCCGCCCACTGCGACGTTCAGCAAGATCCAGAAGGGTTGGTCAAATAACCAGGGACCGCGAGCGGTCACTTGCGCACGAGTGACGCTGTAGAACTGGTTGCCGTCGACGAACCAGCGGATGCCATTCGCATCCCATTCCATCGCGTACACGTGGTAGTTGGCATCAGCAGACTGGTTCAGGTTGTAAGTGCCCATGAAGGGTGTGTTGCCTGAATAGCCTGGGCCGTGGATCGCGCCGTGGGTCAGGGTGGGCTCAAAGCCTACGTGTTCCATAATGTCGATCTCGCCACTCTGTGGCCAGCCTACATTCCCCAGGTTGTTGCCCAGCATCCAGAATGCTGGCCAGACGCCCTGGGTTTGGGGCAGTTTGATCCGTGCTTCCACGCGGCCATATTGGAAGGAGCGCTTGTCGCGGGTAATCATGCGGCTGGAGGTATATTGGCAGTAGCCGTACCAGCAGTTGTAGTTGGCTGGATTGTTTTGGCGCGCTTCGATCACCAGTACGTTACTGCCTGCGGCCCCGTCAAACTGGATGAAGGAGTTCTGGCCACCGGTGTAGTACTGCAGCTCATTGTTACCCCAGCCGCCGCCGCCGGTTTCAAAAGTCCAGTTGGCTGCATTGATACTGTCAAATTCGTCAGCCCACACCAAATTACTGGTAGTTGCCTGGCGTACCACGATGGAGGTCAGCACGTCGTTGAAACCTTCGTTGTTCAGACAGCCGTCATTGGCAGTAACGGTGATGGATTGACCGGTGAAATTGTCGTTCATGTACAGCACGGCTTCGTATCCGGGAGCAACCTGAATAGATGAGGTCCGGTCATTGGGGGCGCCGCGTGATTGCAATGCCGCCATGTTATAGGAGCCGACATCCAGACCCACCGACCAGCCGGTGAAGTTACAGTGTTCCCACAAGGTTACCCTGCTGGTGCCACCGCTGTTGGGCACGACTTCAATCCAGTTGAAGTTCCAGTCGCCGGTCTGGGCGAATACACCCAGGCTGTAGGTCCCGGCAGTCAGATTCACGGTGCGGGAGACGGTTTGCCAGTTTTGCCAGCCGCCGGTGTTAGGAATGGTGAAATTGCCCAGCAGTATGGAGCCGCCGTTCAGGTCGACTGATGCAGTACCGCCCACGGTGCTCGCCACGCGCATGCGAATGGTGTAGCTGCCGGAGCTGGGGATCATCAGGCCGTTATAGGCCAGCCATTCGCCAGCCACGATCCAGCCGACATTGAAGCCGCCGCCGCTGTCCGTGGTGGGCTCGATGTCGACGGCATCGTTGCGAAACGCGCCGCCGGTATTGCCCGGTGTTGTATCGTAAAACGCGTTGTAGCTTTCCGCCTGGAAAACGACCGCGTTAGCATTGATGGAAAGACATGCGAAAAACGCAAAACCCAATACCGATAAAAAACGACCGAAAGGTTTATGCAATAGGCACATTGTTTTTATCCTTTGTTGTAGTGAAAAACCCCCGTGCCAGACGGAGGTCAGTTAATCGCCGGTTGTCAGTCCGGCACTTGCAAATGCCACTCCCGGCTTGGTACCGGGAGCGGCATATTCGTTTAACGAGGGCAGTAAAAAGTCACCTCGTATTTCAAGTTGGTGGCGGCCGGGCAACTGGATAAGCCGTAGCCATCGTCATAGGCATACGCGTAAGTTTCGCAATGGGAGTGGATCATGTTGCGATACGCCGTGCTGTCTGCCGGACCTGCGCTGCACTGCTCAGGAGAAATGGGTGGAGTAGGGCAGGTATACATGCGCGCCTGGGGTGCATCCGGGGCGTAGGTCTGGAAGCCGTTGGCCCAATGGCTGAAGGTCAACTTGGCGGCTGGTGAATAGCAGCCAGCGACGGCGCCGGTCGTGGGATTGGTGACCGTAAGATTGACATTAGCCAGGTGCGGGAACTGGCCGTTGGTGCTCAGGTTCTCGTTCACCGGACAGTCCGAAACCCGCAGGGTTGAGCAATCAATCACCCCGCCATCCGGACCGCCCGGGCCAAATACCGGCGCCGGTTGCGGACCCACCGGACAATGACCGTTGACCACGACTTTCATGGGGACTGTGTAGCCATCCACCATGCTCGAATTCCACCAGTCTCCGCGCCCCAGAGGTTGCCCCGGTGCAGAAGGATTCTGGTAACACTGGGCATCGGTCACGCCAGGAATACAGCCAAAGGTCGCTTCAAATTTGGAATCGATAGGTGGTGCACAACCGCCGGGTGGGCAGGTGAAACCGAGGTTAGCCGGACCGCCGCTGGCGCCGACCCGGCAATTGTGGCCGTTAGCATCGCAACCAAAGCCGGGCCAGAAGCGCATGGCTGGCAACCCTTTATCGGGAATATCGTACTCAATAAAACTGCCCAGACTGGCGAGGCGATGGCGATTGGGTGCGTTAAACGTCACACCGGGCGCGGTGAGCCATTGGACCCACATCGGATCGCCGCAACCGTTGATAATCTTGAGGCGTTTGTGGGTGCCATTGGCGGTGCCCGGCGTGCCAGGATTATTCACGGCCTCAATAACAATCGAACTCACCTGGTCATTGAAACTGTCGTCAACCAGGCAGGGATCATTGGCCGTCTTGACCACGGAACTGCCGGTGAAATTGTGGTGTTGATACAGGATCGCGCGATAGCCGCTGGACACTTGCAGCGATGAAACAAAGTCGTTGCTGATACCCAGTGCAATCAGCTGGCTCATCGTGTAGCTACCGACACCCAGCCCGGCAGACACGCCGCCATAATTGCAATGCTCGAATAAGCGCACCACGCCAGTGGTGGGCGGCGGTGTCGTGCCGTTGAAGGTGAATTGCGTCCAGGCTGTATCAGTGGCGCCGCCACTGTTGTTGCCGATCGTAAAGAAATAACGCACCACGGCGCCAGTGTTCAGCCCCGTCACATTGTAGGTGTGGTTGGTACCGCTCGCGCTCATGCGAATATTTTGCTGAACGCCGCCATTAACGGTGTAATGAATATCAGCCCAGGGCGCACCATTCACATAAAAACGCACACTGGACGATGAGGTGACGGTATAGCCGGATTGCTGTGCCGAGGCGAATTGACAAAAGAGGCTGGTCAGCAGGGCAAGGAAGCACAATAGCGAGA
>DATJLH010000149.1:0-13713 GCA_035490615.1 Cellvibrio sp. | reverse complement strand
TGTCGCTCCAGAGCCAGAGCTGCGCCAGCGCGGACTGCGCCCCGCTGTTCCCATGGTATGTTCAGCAAAATACTGTTTGGCTGCCGGTAGCGCCGCCAGACTGATAAAACCCAGGTGACGTAAGGCAATCAACGGCAAACGGTCCGAAGAAAATAAACGCACCAAACGATCGCTGAAGGTAATCGTCAGTGCTTGATCACGTTGTTGCCGTTCAAGGTAGAGTTGCAAATCGGCCAGGTCTCCCAGGGTTTTGTGCAATCGCTTTGCTTCGGCGAGTGTTTCGGTCAGAACAACCCCATCGCGCAGCGCCAGGTTAAAACCTTGCCCGGCCACTGGGTGTAAAAAATGCGCGGCGTTGCCCACCAGGACCACACCGGAACGGACCTGCTCGCGTGCGGTAACCAGCTGCAACGGAAATGCATGGCGTTGGCTCACCCGCACAAACCGCCCCAAGCGATAGCCGAAACGCTGTTGCAACTGCGCAAGAAACGCCGCGTCCCCGAGACGCATCGCCTGCTGTGCTTCATCCGGCGGTAATGTCCACACCAGTGCCGACCGCTGCCCTTGCGCTGTTTCACCCAAGGGTAAAAGCGCCAATGGTCCCCGGTCGGTAAACCGTTCGTAAGCGATGCCACGGTGCGGCTCAGAAAATTCCACATTGGCAATCACGGCAGTTTGCCGGTAGTCCACCGTTTCGGTATCAATGCCCAGCGCGCGTCGCAGGGGCGAATCGCCGCCGTCGGCAATAACAGCCAGCTTACAGCGCAACTCGGTCGGCGCGCCCTTACACTCCATCAGCAGGCGAACACCTTGCTGCTGTGGAATCAGCTGCTGTACGCGCGCGGGCGAATAACAGTGAATATCGGTTTGCTGTTGGATATGGTTTGCCAGCACATCTCCCAACCAGGCGTTTTCCACGACATACCCCAGGGCTTCAATACCCTGCACGGTGGCATCAATCAGGCTACCGGCAAGATGGCCCCGGTCGGATACGTGCACCTGGCGAATGGCGGTCGCATGCCGCTCGAGCTGTTTCCAGATACCCAACTGGCGGAAAATCTCGACGCTGCCATAAGACAGCGCCGTGGAGCGAGCGTCAAAATGCGAGGTGTAATCCGGTGGGGTGTCCGACGATAAAAAAGGATGCGCTTCAATCAAGGCGATCCGCCAGCCGCAACCGCTGGCCGAAAGCAGGCTGGCGAGGCTGCTACCCACCATGCCGCCGCCGATGATGGCGATATCAAATTGCTCAGAAGTTGTCATGGGTAACGGCTGGGTGTTGAGTGCAATAAAAAGATGGCGGCGCGGTCAACCTGCCATCAGTGCTTCAATGTCATCCACACGTTTCGGCACATCGCAGGTCAGGATTTCACAGCCATCTTTGGTGATAGCGACATCATCTTCAATGCGAATACCGATACCGCGCCATTTTTTGGCGACGCGTTCGTTGTCCGGTGCAACATAAATACCCGGCTCTACGGTCAATACCATACCCGGCTCCAGTACGCGCCACTCGCCGCCGACCTTGTAGTCGCCGACGTCGTGCACGTCCATGCCCAGCCAATGGCCGGCGCGATGCATGTAGAATTCTTTGTAGGCTTCGCTGGCGATCAGGTCCTCGACCTTCCCTTCCAACAACCCCAGTTCGACCAGGCCTTCTGTAATTACCTGTACCGTGGCGTTGTGCGGGTCATTCCAGTGATTACCCGGTTTTACCGTGGCAATGGCTGCCTCCTGGGCGCGCAAGACAATCTCGTACAGGGCTTTTTGTTCAGGGGAAAAGGTGCCGTTTACCGGAAAGGTGCGGGTAATATCCGCTGCATAACTTTCCAATTCACAACCTGCATCAATCAGCACCAGATCACCGCTTTTCAACGGCGCACTGTTCTCAATGTAATGCAGGATGCAGCCATTTTTACCGCCGCCCACGATACTGTTGTATGCGGGCGCGCGCGCGCCACTCATACCAAATTCGTGGAGTATCTCTGCCTCCAGTTGATATTCCATCAACCCCGGTTTGCAGAGCTTCATAGCACGTACATGGGCGCGGGCTGAAATCTCACCGGCTTCGCGCATCACGCGCAATTCGGCGGCGCTTTTAAACAAGCGCATGTCGTGCAGGAAATGACTCAGGTCCAAAAATTCACCTGGTGGTGTAGCGCCGGAACGGACCTTGGCACGAATGGTGTTCACCCAGTCCATCACCTGCTTATCAAATTCACTGTCTTTGCCCATCGCGTAATACACACGCTCGCGGCCCTCAATCAAGCCGGGCAGGATGTCATCAATGTCATCAATAGGAAATGCATCATCCGCCTCGTATTCACTACAGGCGCCCTCCGGGCCCGCGCGATAGCCATCCCAGATTTCCCGCTCACGGTCGCGCTCGCGGACAAACAGGACATACTCTCCGTGCGGGCGACCGGGTATCAACGCCAGTACAGTTTGCGGTTCGGGAAAGCCGGACAGGTAGAACAGGTCACTGTCCTGGCGGTAAGGGTAATCGGTGTCGCGACTGCGCGGCTTTTCCGGTGCAGCCGCCACGATGGCGATACTGTTAGGCTCCATCAGGGCCATCAGCGCTTTACGACGGCGGGCAAATTCCTGCTTGGTGATTCTCATAGCGACGACAATCTCACACGGTTCAGTGAAGGGTGGGCGGTTGTGGTTCGGCTGTCCCCGGTGCCGCCGGTGCAAATTCCATATAGAGTGACGAGGCAGCCATGCGGATATATTCCGTCAGCTCCATATAATCGGTTTCACTGTCTTCATCTTCTTCCACATCGATATCGATCTGGGCAATCGAGGCCAGGTCGCGCAAGGTTTCCTCAGACTCCTCCGACATCTCCCGCTGCCCCACGGCGGCCACGCTGCCGAAACCGGATAAAAAGCCATAACACCATTGACCCAGCGCCGTCAGGCGTTGCGCAATATCGCTCTCATCATCCGGCAGGATCAATACCAGTTCAAAAGCTTCGCCGCGCAATTGGGTTAACGCGTCCTTATACAACTGGCTCAAGGCAGCACGCACGGATTCATCCGGGGCCTGGGTAAAATCGAGGAATTCAACGGCATCGAGCAACCAGCGGGTCTCGCTCAGGGCTTCACCGCCACACAACTTGCCACACAACAAACCATGTAACTCAGCGGGGCTATTGAGCGCTCCCAAGGGCAGCAGCAGGTTACACAAATCTTCAAAACGCGAGGAGGATAAATCAGTCATGACACACTCTCTTAAACAATGGCCAAATGCTATCACGATTCCTTTGCTGACCGGGCGAGACATTCTTGTGTGTGCCGTTCAACAGACATTGAATGAAATGAAAAACTATCTTGTTATTCATGCGTTAACGCTGTTTCCTCGAAACTACTTGAATAATTGTGAATAACCGGCCCGCAATCATTGACCACCTGCGGAGGGCGCAATATAGTAGCCGCTGCATCATTATTGGCCACTTATCATGTCTGACGATCTTCTACTCTCGCTGGAAACCAAGCTGGATCGCCTGATTCTGCTGTGCAATCGCCTGCAACAGGAAAATGCACAGTTGAAAGCGCGTGAGGGCGAATGGCAACGTGAACGCGAGCGCCTGATCGAAAAGAATGAATTGGCTCGCAGTCGGGTGGAAGCCATGATTGCCCATTTAAAAAGTCTGGATACGGAATAAGCGGCACGCCATCAGCGGAGAATGACCCAGTGAGCAACGAAACCGTTTTTGTGAAGATCCTCGACAAGGAATACCAGGTTGCCTGCCCGCGCGAAGAGCGCCAGGCATTACAGCAATCGGCACAGATGCTGGATGAGCGCATGAAAGCCATCAAGAATACCGGGGCCGTCATCGGACTTGAGCGTATCGCTGTCATGGCTGCGCTTAATTTGAGCCATGAACTGTTGCAAGCGCGCACAGCGGGCGGTTCAACCACTACCGACAAGGCAGATTTGCAACGGTTGAGCGAAAAAATCGAACGCGCGCTCAACAGTCTTAACTAGTCCTTTGCTCGCCTGCCAAAAAGTTCCATTACATTTCCTTACCAGAACGCATCACCCCATTCACAAATGTATTTGCGATTGCCTATTGGTGCCGGGTTATAATTGCCCTTGCCCTGGGATGTTTGCCAACCGACAAAGTCCTTGAGCCGATAAATGTGTAACCGGCAGTACCTCGTTGTGTTCGGTGTGCATGTCCGCCTGACGGAAAGCCTAAAGAACCACAGGTATCGCCACCTTGAGCCGTTGGGTTCAAGGCCCGCTTGGTAGCGGCATTTCCGGGGCATCTCTTCCTGCATCTGCGTTACATCTGTTCGACAAGGCCGCCGATGACCCACTCTGCTCCGTCCCGCTCCGAATTACGCCAACAGCTCCGCGCACGTCGCCAGGCGTTGTCACCGACCCAACAGCATCAGGCTTCCCAGGGATTGCTTCGCCAATTGATGAAGCAACCGTTGTTTATGCGCAGCTACCACGTTGCGCTGTATATCGCGGCCGACGGCGAGATTGATCCGGCACCGGTGGCGCAACAATTATGGAAGATGAACAAGACGTGTTACCTGCCGGTACTGCGACCGGACAAGACACAACAGATGTGGTTTGTACGCTATGACCCGGATACGCCCCTCAACCCGAATCGTTACGGGATCGCAGAGCCCGATCCGTTTCACAACCATCGCCTGCCGGCCAATTTATTGGATATGGTCCTGTTGCCTTTGGTGGGTTTTGACCGCAGCGGTGCGCGTCTGGGAATGGGGGCAGGGTTTTATGACTACACTTTTGCCTTCAAGCAACAAAAAAGCAAAGGCAAGCCGTACCTGATTGGCCTGGCGCATACCTGCCAGGAAGTCGAACGACTGGAAACCGCGAACTGGGACGTGCCGCTCCACGGGATTGCCACCGATCGGGAGATGATCCTCTGCGGCAAAGCCTGAGCGTAACCGACCCGTTTATTGGTCAGCCAGGATGTGTGAGGGAAGGGTTTAGCGGCAACTTACTCTTCGATCTGTGCCGTAACGGCAGCAGGCGCATCGGAATCCCTGAACAGGTCGGACGATGCTATAGCACTGGCAAACACGCCCACGCAAAAGATAAGAACCACACCACTAACAATATCGATTTTCATAGTTTGAGTTATCAATAAAAAGTTTTCTTTTCACTGCAAGACTTATACCCGACTGCTACTCGGAAAATCCTGCGAGACAGGTTTTACAGCGGACTCAGATCAGCTCCATGCTGCGTATCCATACTCACGCAAAAAAATGGCTTTTTTGTTGCGTCCTCGTACCAAGCGTCTCCCCTTCTTGCTGCTGCCTTAATCGCTCGCATCGCCACCCGAGCAAAAAAGCGAGAGTGGATATGAAGCATAGACACTGCATTAGCCTAACAACAGTTTTTAGTCAAAAAAATTCCAACTATTTTTTATTTTGTGCATCGTTCCACAGATGAAAAGGCCTTAAAACAAAAAAGCCAGACATTTCTGTCTGGCTTTCTCGAAATTGATGCCTAACGGTTATTAGAGCCCGGTACTCCGGCTGACTATTTCACCGCTACGTGAGCGCAGCAATACCATGTCTGCCGTTATCGGAACCGGTTTTTCATAGGCTTTCCAGGTTTCACCCGCATCGACACTGTACTCAATCGCCAGGCCGGGGAAAGCGGTATTGGCCCGCAAAGTCCCGTTTTGTAAAACCGCGCCCGGCGGCGGCAGATGCAGTTTCACGCCCGCAGCGATCATCCTGGGCAACTCTTTTATCACCAGGGCTTGGGCAAATTTGGCCCATTCCTGTTGGCGCTGCACCATATCAGGCTTGTCACCCTCCCACTCCGCCTTGTGCCAGGCTCGCTCGGCGAGCGCAATGAGGCGCGGATAGATCATGGTTTCCACCTGCTCGGCGGTGCGGATGGTTTCGGTCCAGACCTGGCCCTGGATACCGAGAATGTTCTCCGGTTTTTCCAGGTGCGGCAGTTCGCGCCCTACCAAAGCCTCCAGGTTTTCAATGGTTGCGCCGGCGCGGGTTTTGTCGGCATTCGCGTAGAGGTTATCGGGCATGTAGCCGAATACTTTGGCGGTGTCTGTGTAACGCGCCGCCCAATAGTAGCCGCGCTCTTCCGGGTGCGCTTCGTACGGATGGTCAAAATACAAATGCGTGGCGTGGGAGAGAATCACTTCGTAACCGGCATTTGCCAGACGGTAAGCGCGATCCGCCACACCCCATTCCCAGATGTTGTCCCAGGCATTGGCCATCACTCGCTTGTTATTGAACTGCGCGCGATTGAACGTGTTGTTCGGGTCGTACATCAAACCATCTTCCCATCCTGCCAGGGCCAGACCGCGCTGATTGCTCAGGGCGGCCACGCGACTCACGAAGTAGGGCTTCAGATCCGCCACACCGGCTACACCGCTCTCACTGGCAAACAGGGCCTCGCAGGCCGGTGAGGCCGTCCAGGAACCCGCGCCCACTTCGTCGCCCCCCATATGGAAGGTTTCCAGTTTTAGCCCGGCTTTGCGGTACATCTGCTGCAACTCGTACATCACCTTATCCACGAACGCATAGGTCGAGGGCAGGCACACGTTAATAGAGTTGTCGGTGTAGTTCTGGACGGTGATGTATTTGGAGGTGTCTTGGGGATCAGACAACAGGTACTGCTCGGCTTGCGCTTTTTTGCCCGCAGCGAGTAATTTTTTGTAACGCGCATCCATCGCTTTTACCGCTGCGCGAGCGTGACCGGGCATATCAATTTCGGGGATCACCTCGATATGACGCGCAGCGGCATACTTCAGGATCTCAATAAAATCTTCAGTGCTGTAGTAGCCATTGCCCGAACCGGTTTTGGATGGCCCAGTACCCAGCTGCGTCAACAGACAGGTCTGCTCACTCAGGTCAAAACAGCGGAAGGCGCCGATGTCGGTCAGCTCCGGCAGACCGGGAATCTCAATGCGCCAGCCTTCATCTTCAGTCAGATGCAGGTGCAACTTATTCAGTTTGTAGCGCGCCATTTGCTCAATCAGGCGCAGCGTCACATCTTTACCGTGGAAGTTTCGTCCCATGTCGTAGTGCATCCCACGCCAGCCGGCGCGCGGACTGTCGCTGACTGTGAGCACTGGCAGCGAGTAGCTTTTGGCGGGTTCAGCGGGCAACAGGCTGAGCAAACTCTGGAGCCCGTAGAAGGCACCGGCGTTATCGCTGCCGTTGATGAGGATCTTGTCAGCCGTGATGCTGAGGTGGTAACTCTCGGCTCTTTGCGGGACGCCGTTTTTCTTCGCATCACCGGCATTCACCTGCAACTCAATCACCTTGCCAGACGCCGCCACATGCTGCGCCTGGGCATCCAGTTCCACCCCCAGGGCGTCTTTCAAACGGGCTTGCAGATACTTTGCCTCACCCGTCAGACGACCGGCGTAGCGAATCTGCCAGTCGGCATTCAGGCTTACATTGCCGCGCTGTATTTTTACGTCCTGCGGCTTGGGGATAATACGTAAAGCGGCTTCGCTGCTATTCAGTGGAATTTCATTGACCGCCTGATTCGCTTCATAGCGCGAGGGTGCCGTGGCAATCGGGAACAAATCCGGTTCGTTATGGCGTAACAACTGTTCCGGTCGCTCAAAGACTTCAACAAATTGCCTGGTGTCTTCGGTATCCGTATTGGCGAAGACCTCCGCCTGCAAACCGGGGCGATGGATAAAGGCGCGGGGCATAAAGTCGGTGTAGCTCACCATGGATGAGGAAGGAGAATAAGGAATCTCCAGGCTCGCCTTAACGGCCAGGCCGGCGAACTCGGCGGTGGGGCTTAGCTGATGCAAATCACCTTGCACATGGGCCAGCTTCAAACCCGCCACGGTGGTATCGGCCACCTTACGCACGGAATGGAAATAAATTCGCCAGTCGTTTTTACCTGTGGGGAGAGCGACGCTCGATTGGTTATTCAGCGTTATTTTTGCTCTAACACCGTCTTTACCGAAGTTACTCACCACACCGAAACGAAATTCAGTGCCCTCTGCAAAGTCTGCCAGTTGCTGCTGGCTCAGGCTTTGTGCCAGCCCGGCATTGCTTAATAAACCCGCCAGTAAAAAAACCACCCATCTCATTGTTATGCTCCCGTCGTGTGTTGAGTAACCCTGATGCCGAGCCACTCGGGAATCGAATTGTGCTTCGCCTGATTCAACAGGCACCCCGTAACTACCTTAATAACTATCCTAAAACCCAAGAATAGACAACGTTGTCCAGATTACACGAGTTTTGGTCACGACCAATAGTCTTCTGCGCAGAAAAGCGACAGCGAGCGGGCGAGATTTCAGGAAGGTGGACCTAAAACCCGCGAAATATCAGCGATTAGGCGCTACAGCGGGAAAACAGCGGGTGGGGTAAAGAAAGGTAAATTGAACGACAAATGCCTCCGCGCCACCAGGGACGCGGAGACAGGAGGGCTTAGCCAAGGAAAAATTTGTAGGCTTCGTTGCCGGTTTCATCCCAAAAGGGATACCCCAGTTCGCTGAGGAATTTCTTCACCTGGCTACGTTCGGCCTTGGGTACCTGCATGCCAACAAAGACACGACCCGATGCAGCACCGTGATTGCGGTAATGGAACATGGAGATATTCCAATGACCCGCCACCCGGTTAAGGAAGGTGTAAAGCGCGCCGGGACGCTCAGGAAACTCAAACCGGTACACCACTTCATCGCCAACATTCGGCGCATGGCCGCCCACCATATGGCGGATATGCAATTTAGCCAACTCGTTGTCCGTCATATCCACCACGGCGTAGCCCTGCTGCTTCAGGTCCGCTAACAGTTCCTGGCGATCCTGGCCGCCGCTGCTGACCTGGATACCCACAAAGATCTTGGCTTCGCGGTTATCGGCGTAGCGGTAGTTGAACTCGGTGATGTTGCGCTTGCCCAGCGCCTTGCAAAATTCCTTATAAGCGCCGGGACGCTCCGGGATGGTTACCGCCAGGATAGCCTCGCGCTGCTCACCGATCTCGGTGCGCTCGGAGATGTAGCGCAGGCGATCAAAGTTCATGTTGGCACCGCAGGCAATGGCCACAAAGGTCTGGCCACTGAGTTTGTGTTCCGCCACATATTTCTTGATCCCGGCTACGCTGACCGCACCCGCCGGCTCGGCAATGGAGCGGGTGTCTTCAAAGATGTCTTTGATACCGGCACAGATTTCATCGTCGCTCACGGTGATCACATCGTCTACCGTCTTGCGCAGGACGCGGAAGGTCTCTTCGCCGATCTGCGCCACCGCAATGCCGTCGGCAAAGATGCCGACATGGGGCAGGACCACGCGTTTTTTCTTTTCCAACGCAGCCTTCAGACACGCCGACTGATCCGACTCCACCGCGATAATCTTGACGTCCGGACGCACGAATTTCACGTAAGACGCAATCCCCGCACAAAGGCCGCCGCCGCCCACCGCCACAAAGATCGCATCGATCTTGCCGTGGTATTGGCGCAGGATTTCCAGCCCGATGGTGCCCTGCCCGGCAATCACGTCCGGGTCGTCGAACGGATGCACATAGGTCAGCCCTTTTTCTTCCACCAGTTTTTTGGCGTGGGCCGAGGCTTCGTCATAACTGTCGCCGTGCAACACGACCTTAGCGCCGCGCGCTTTGACGGCGTCCACCTTGATCTGCGGCGTGGTGCGCGGCATCACGATGGTGGCTTTAATGCCCAGGTGTTGCGAACCCAGCGCCACACCCTGGGCGTGGTTACCGGCCGATGCGCAAATCACACCGCGCTCGCGCTCTTCGGGCGACAGTTGCAATAGCTTGTTGTAGGCGCCGCGCAATTTGAACGAAAACACCGGCTGCAAATCTTCACGTTTAAGCAGGACTTTATTGCCGGTGCGCTGGGACAAGAGGCGCGCTTCGTCCAGCGGCGTCTCGACCGCCAGATCATAGATGCGGGCATTCAGGATACGTTTGATGTAGGAATCGGGCATAGTGGAAAACTTAGTGTCGAAGGTGAGGAAAAGCTGCTCCGCATAGTAAACAATTTAGGCGCAGCCCGCATTAGGCGCGATGAAAATCCGTATAATGCGTCCCCACTCGATTCACCACGGCGATGGGATTTTTTTTATGACACAAGACGAACTCAAACAAGCCGTCGCGCGCGCGGCGGTCGACTACATAGCACCCAAACTCCATGCCGATGACATTGTCGGCGTCGGTACGGGGTCTACCGCCAACTACTTTATTGATTACCTGGCCGACATCAAGGACACCTTCGCCGGCGCCGTCGCCAGTTCTGATGCCTCCGCCGAGCGCTTGAAAAAACACGGTATCGAGGTGTTCGACCTGAACAGCGTCCATGAGCTCGTCGTTTACGTCGATGGCGCCGATGAAAGTAATGCGCAACTGGAATTGATCAAAGGCGGTGGTGCGGCCCTGACGCGCGAGAAAATTGTGGTGGCTACGGCCAAAGAGTTTGTGTGTATCGCCGATGAAAGCAAATGGGTGGACGTACTCGGCGCCTTTCCCTTGCCGGTAGAAGTCATCCCCATGGCCCGTTCCTATGTGGCGCGCGAACTCGTCAAGCTGGGCGGCGACCCCGTGTATCGCGAAGGCGTGGTGACGGACAACGGCAACGTCATCCTCGACGTACACCATTTGCAGATCCTTAATCCCAAGGAGCTGGAAACCGCCATCAACCAGATTACCGGCGTAGTGACCAACGGCCTCTTCGCCCGCCGCCCGGCGGACGTGTTGTTGCTCGGCACCCAGTCCGGGGTTAAAACATTGCGTGCGAAATACTGAGTGATTATCTGCAAGAGCACGCTTCACATGCAGCCCTCGCAGGTGATGCGCGTGTGCGTGCTAATCACCTGTTGACCATCAGGGCTATACCTGCGGCTGATGTACATCGCGCGCCGGTTGCGCATCAATTTTTTCGTCGGCCCAGGCCTCTTCACTCGCGCTTGATTCAGGTCCATTCTGTTTTATCCGTTGCGCGGGTGAATACACCAGCGTAATCAACATTGGAAAATGATCCGAACCGAAGGATGGCAAGCGCCGGATATCCTTGAGCGTAAAGTGATCGCTGTGGAAGAGGTGATCCAGGGGCCAGCGAACAAACCAGTAATCCGCGTGAAAACTGTTGAACATACCGCGCCCGACGCGCGGATCGAGCAAGCCGCTAATCTTGCGAAACAAACGGGTCGTTGCCGACCAGGCCACATCATTTAAATCCCCGGCCACGATCACCGGCAGCTCGGCATCCACCACACTCTTTGCCACCACTAATAATTCCGCATCGCGCTCGGCAGATTCATCATTTTCGCTGGGACTGGGTGGCGCCGGGTGCAGAAAATGCACGCGCACCTTTTGACCGGACGGTAAAACCGCCAGTGCATGCATGGAAGGAATGTTCTGCTCAACCAGAAACTGTATGGCGGTATCTTCGAGGGGTAAGCGAGAGTAAACGTGCATGCCGTAGAGATTTTCCAACGGACACTTTATAGAGTAAGGATAATCGGTGCCCAGTACATCCAATTGCTGTTGCCACCAGGCATTCGTCTCCAACGTCACTAAAATATCCGGCTGCCAGCGATACACCTCGCGCAACAAACCGGCGGCATTTTTATTGGTCGTGAGTACATTGGCGTTCATGATGCAGATGGTGTTATCAGGATCGTCCGCCGGGGCCGGTTGCACCTCAAGAGGAAAAAACGGCGTATAGGCAGCAATCCACCATACCTGGTATCCCAGACACAACGCCGTCAATCCCACCAATACCACACTGGCGGTCTCTGCTAAATCCAGTAACACCACCTGCAATAACAACACCAGTGCTGCAACAACAGCAATCTGCAAACGCGGAAAATCCCAACCGCGCACCCACCAGGCTTCATAACGCCACAAGGTGATAAAGGTCGCCAACAACAGCAGGCCGTTAAGCAAGGCAAAGATGAATAACATGTAAGTATCCTGATAGCGTAATCGCTCCATTGTGCCGCTATAACGCGCACCATGCACCCGAGGTATCAGCAAAGTTACTCACATTCTAACAATATGGCAGATAAATCACCGTGCGTTGACGGACCAAACGAACCGGAAAAAAAGTTGACGGGATGATGCGAGTTTGGCGTTAGGCCGTTGATGTCGAAACCCTCAATTCAGGGACGAATTGAGGGAGCCACAAGGACGTGTGCATGCGTTTTCGAAATCAACGGCCTAATGACAAACGGGTTGCGAAGTACCCAACCAGAAAACGCTGGTAATGCCTCTTACAACTTGGTAATTCTCAGCCAATTAATATTCCAGCCACTTTGCGGCGCATACAAACCAACACTATGCGTGCCCGCCGGCAACTGCACATCGCGCGACACCGTCGTCCAGCTCTGCCAACTACCGGTCGACGGAATCGTCACCGTCCCAAGCTGCGTAGCACCACCATTCAAATCCAGCGACAACTGCGCACCATTGGGGCTCGCCACACGGAACTCAACGCGATAATTACCCGCTGTGGGAAAACTGACATTGCCATAACTCAGCCAGTCACCGGCATCAATCCAACCCACATTCAAGCCACCGCCAACATCCTGGGTCGCTTCCGTCTGCACACCGGACATAAAGCTGTAAGACTCCGCCTGGATCAATTGCGAAAATGCGGGCGAAGAACTGCTGGACGACGAACTGCTCGGCGGTGTTGAACTACTGCTGGACGTTGCGCCACCGACAACCCCATAGGGCGGAGCCAGGGTCGCGCAGGTTTCAATACCCACACAATCAATGCCATTTTGATTGCCCCAACCACTGCTGATATGGGTACAAAGCGCGTAGTAAGTGCCCCACCAATTGCACTGCTGCGCCGCAACCGATGAACTGGAAGACGATGACGTACCGCCGTTGCCATCAAGGCTTTGCACGTAAGTCGTGCCCGCAGCGCGCAGATTGGCCACGGCCTGATTGACGAGCGCCGGGGACACAATGTTGTCCTTCTCAAAATACACCCAGTCGATATCTTCGTAATATTCGCGGTAGGTTGAGGTATTCAGGTAACCGCGCGTATTGCACGCGGGATCAAAGCAGTCGTTGCTGAACCAGATCTGGAACATCAGGTACATCGGATGATCCGGCGCAACCGCACCGCTGAAACCTTCCTGAAAAACGCCGTCGATATAAAACGACACATAGCCATCCATGACCTGTGCCACCAGGGTGCGCCAGCCCGCCAGGCTGCCGGTGCGCACGGTATGGCCGCGACTGGTGGGATCACTGAAGTCGACGATGCGATAGGTCGTCATCCACATAGCCGGTGTACTCGAGCCGGTCCACCAGCCGCCATTGGCCAGGTATTCAAAATCAATTTCGCTGTAAGGCTCTGCGCCTTCAATGTAATCCGTCAGGCCAAAAAAGGTTTCGATCACCGTGTCGCCATCCGGGCCGGTGGACGGCGTATCAGTAAAAAACATGCGCGCCGCCCAGGTACCGTTTTTATAAACCTGCTCAACCCGTGCGACCTCGGTTTGCGATGAGGTCCCCGTAGTGGACCGATTGGTTGCGGTGTTGATGTTGGTACCGTTGACGTTAGTACTCGCCTTGAGCCGCATCAGTTTATTCCCCGAGGACGCCGGGTCATTTACAAACGATACATTGGCCGTGCTCCAGGTACCGTTAGCCAGACCCGGCCCACCAGCCCAGGTACGGATGCGCCAACCGTTGTTGGTAAATTGCGCGGTATTGCTGTAACTGAAATCATCGAACAGGATCTGTTGCGCATG
>DATJLH010000148.1:0-8573 GCA_035490615.1 Cellvibrio sp. | reverse complement strand
TGCTCGATCATGCCCGCCGAAAATACCCAGGTGGTCGAAGCCTTCCTGGCCCGACAGCCCGACGCCGTGTGTGACCTGCTCGACGAGCCTTGGGGAATAGCGCAGCCCTGTGGTCGGCAGCTGTTGCCGGGCATAGGAGGTCACGACGGGTTTTACTATGCGCGGTTATGTAAACCGGTTTGATAAATCCAGCAAAATCATCGCTACACTGATTGCCATCAGCTTTTTATGGTGTCTTTACACCCAAACGCAGTAAAGTGGCAGCCGCTATGCGGTAGCCCCGGATGCGCGGCTGCGGATTTGAACCCCAGGTTAACGAAGAAGGTTTATGAAGATCATCATCCTTGGTGCGGGACAAGTGGGCGGCAGCCTTGCGGAGCATCTCGCCAGCGAAGCCAATGACATTACCGTGGTGGATACCGACGAGGGGCGCCTGCGCGACCTGCGCGACCGGCTCGATATCGGGGTTATCACGGGCGAGGGGTCGCATCCGGATATCCTGATTCAAGCGGGGATCGAGGACGCGGATATGCTGATCGCCGTGACCAATAACGACGAGATCAATATGATCGCCTGCCGCGTCGCCGACAGCCTGTTCCGCACCCCCACCAAGATCGCGCGGGTACGTTCCACCGCCTATCTCACCCATCGCGCCCTGTTTGAAAGCGGCGCCATCCCAATTGATGTTTTGATCAGCCCCGAGCAGTTGGTTTCCGACTACATCTTCCGCCTTATCGAAAACCCCGGCGCCTTGCAGGTGCTGGATTTTGCGGACGGCAAGGTCCAGTTGGTGGCTGTGCGCGCCTACCACGGCGGACCGCTGGTAGGTCAGGAGCTGAGCTACCTGCGCCAGCATATGCCCAATGTTGAAACCCGCGTAGCGGCTATTTATCGACGCAATCGCGCCATAATGCCCACCGGTTCGACGGTGATCGAAGCTGATGATGAAGTCTTTTTTATCGCCGCCAAGGCCGATATCCGCGCGGTGATGAGTGAGCTGCGCCGCCTCGAAGTCCCCTACAAGCGCCTGACCATTGCTGGCGGGGGGAACATTGGTTATCGGCTGGCGAAAAAGCTGGAAGGCCGTTACAACGTGCGCGTGATCGAACACAACCGCAATCGCTGTGCGCGCCTCTCCGAGCAACTGGAGCGCGCCATCGTGTTACACGGCAGCGGCACCGATCAGGATCTGTTGCTGGAAGAGAATATTGAAGACACCGATGTATTCCTCGCGCTGACCAATGATGACGAAGCCAACATCATGTCGTCCATGCTCGCCAAGCGACTGGGCGCGCGCAAGGTGATGACGTTGATCAACAACCCGGCCTATGTGGATCTGGTGCAGGGCGGCGACATCGATATTGCCATCTCGCCCCAGACCACCACTATCGGCAGTTTGCTGACCCACGTGCGGCGCGGTGATATGGTGAACGTTCACTCACTGCGCCGGGGCGCGGCGGAGGCGCTGGAGCTGATTGCCCACGGCGATGCCAAGTCATCCAAGGTGGTGGGCAAGGCGCTGGAAGATATCGATTTGCCGGAAGGCGCCAATATCGGAGCCATCGTGCGCGACACGGCGGACGGCGAAAGCGAGGTTATCATCGCCCATGACGATGTGGTGGTGCAGTCGGGCGACCACGTCATTGTGTTCCTGCTGGATAAAAAGCACACTCGCGACATCGAGAAGCTGTTCCAGGTCGGCTTCACCTTCTTTTGATGTTTAACGGCTCACTGATGGATTACGTGTGACATGAATTTCGCCACCATCGCCCGGGTCCTGGGCGTACTGCTCACCCTGTTCAGCCTGACCCTGCTGGTGCCCATCGCCATCTCCCTGTGGTTTGACGACCACAATTACATGACCTTCCTGCTGGCCTTCGCTATTACCTTCGCTGCCGGTATTGGCTTGTGGTTGCCGGCGCGCACAAGCAAAGCAGATCTACGCACCCGCGATGGCTTCCTGATAACCGCGCTGTTCTGGTCGGTGCTGAGTACTTTCGGGGCGCTGCCGCTGATCCTGTCCGATGGACTTTCCCTGTCGTTTACCGATGCGATGTTTGAAGCCGTCTCAGGCCTGACGACCACCGGAGCCACTGTCATCAGCGGCCTGGACCAGCTGCCGCCGTCGATTCTCTATTACCGTCACCAGCTGCAGTGGTTCGGCGGCATCGGGATCATCGTGATAGCCGTGGCAATCCTGCCGATGCTGGGCATCGGTGGGATGCAGCTCTATCGCGCCGAAGCGCCAGGGCCGGTGAAGGACAACAAACTTACACCGCGGATTACAGAAACGGCCAAGGCACTGTTCCTGATGTACCTGGTGCTGACCCTCACCTGCGGTATCGCCTACTGGCTGGCGGGGATGACCTGGTTCGAGGCCCTGTGCCATGCATTTTCCACCGTCGCCAATGGCGGTTTCTCCACCCACGATGACAGTATTCGTTATTTCGATAGTTCAGCGATCTTGCTGATATGTTCCGTGTTTATGTTGATATCAGGTGCGAACTTCGCGTTACACTTTTTCGTCTGGCGCGAGAAAAGCCTGCATTACTATTTTGCCGATGCGGAGTTTCGTTTTTACTTTGGCTGGATTGTCGTGGGCACCCTGGTGACCGTGAGCTATCTCTACTTCACCCACACTTACGACGCCAAGGACAGCTTTGTTATCGGTTTCTTCAACCTCGCATCAACCCTCAGTACTGCCGGGTTTGCGGCCGACTTTGTTGCCTGGCCATCCTTCCTGCCCTTTGCCCTGTTTATCCTCGCCTTCCTCGGCGGCTGCGCCAGCTCCACCGGCGGCGGCATGAAGATGATTCGGGTCCTGTTGCTCTACAAACAGGGTATCCGGGAGATCCATCGCCTGATCTTTCCCAACGCGGTCATCCCCATCAAGGTGGGGCGCATCAATGTGTCGGATCGGGTGGTGGAAGCGGTGTGGGGATTTTTTGCGATGTACGTGGTGATGTACATCCTGATGTTCTTGCTGCTCTTGATGAGCGGCCTGGATCTGGTCACCTCCTTCTCCGCCGTGGGTGCCTGCATCACCAACCTCGGCCCGGGTATGGGCGAGGTGGCGTCCAATTACAGCAGCATCAATGCGCCGGCAAAATGGGTGCTGTGTTTCGCGATGTTGTTGGGGCGGTTGGAGGTGTTTACGTTGTTGGTGTTGTTTAGCCCAATGTTTTGGCGGCGGTAGGTGTTAGTGGAGAGCGGGGTGTCGGATTACGCTGCGCTAATCCGACCTATGGGGATGATCGACCTCAACTAAAAGTTTTACAGGCCATCTTTTGTGAAGGTGCGCATGACGTAATCCACCCGTTGCTCGGGGGTACGGTGGGCGCGGGGTTTGAGGGATTCGATGTGGCGCAGGCGCGGTAGCAGGCCGCGGCCATTGGCGACTTGAATCGATAATCCCGGCCGGGCGTTCAATTCCAGCAGCTGCGCGCCGCGCACTTTGTCGAGCACAATGTCGGTACCGATATAGCCCAGGCCGGTCATCTCATAGCAGCGGGAGGCCAGCAACAGCATGTCACGCCAGTTGGCGATCTGGATCTCGTTGAGCGGGCGTTTGGTGTCAGGATGGTGGGTGACGGGTTTGGAAAATTGCACCGCTTTAAGCGCGCGACCAGTGGCGATATCCAGCCCCACGCCCACCGCGCCCTGGTGCAGGTTGGCCTTGCCGTCGGAGGCGTGGGTCGCCAGCCGCAGCATGGCCATTACCGGGTAACCCTTGAACACGATGATGCGGATATCCGGCACGCCTTCGTAGGAATAGCCCTCGAACGAGTCGTCGAACTGGATCAAATCTTCCACGATCACCATGTCCGGCTTGCCGCCCAGAGAATAAAGACCCGCCAGGGTATTACTCATGTGGCGACGGATATCCTCAATCGTGATTTCCGCACCGGATGACTTGATAAACTTGTCGCCGCGCCGACCAATAATCACCAGAATCCCTTTGCCGCCCGAACCCTTCGCCGGCTTGACCGCGAAGCCCTCAAGCCCTTCGAGCTTCTTTTCAATATGGGCGATCTCATGTTGCTGCTCAACCACAAAAAACAGGCGTGGCGTTGCCACCTCGTATTCTTCGGCGAGCAGTTTGGTCTTGAGTTTGTTATCCACCAGCGGGAACAGGTGGCGGGAATTGTAGCTGCCGATAAAGTCGCGATTGCGGCAATTCATCCCCAGAATTCCCATGCGGCGCAGGCGCCACGGACTGACCCATTTCACTTGGTGCCACCCGCCTTGTCTTCGACAGTTTCGTTCTCCACCATGGCGCGGAAGCGGCGCAACTCAGAGAATTTGTAGCCCGTGTATTGACCCATCAACATGATGAATGCGAGGAACACCAGGTTGAGTTCCGGGAAATTAAAGGTCAGGTGACCGATCAACGGCAACTGCATCATCAGGTAGGCCAGCACCGCCACCAGCAGGCTGCCGCCGCCCTGGACAAGGACTTCTTTCGGGCCTTCTTCTTCCCACAGGATCGACATCCGCTCAATGGTCCAGGCGATGATGATCATCGGGAAGAAGGTGATCGTCATGCCGGTATTCAAGCCCATCTGGTAACCCACCAGGCTGAGGACCGAGATAATAAAGATCACCAGCACCACCAGCGTGGCGATACGCGCAATCAGCAACAGGTTCAGGCGTGAAAGATAGGTGCGCAGCACCAGGCCGAAGGACACCACCGAAATAAAACTGAACAACCCTAAACCGAGCGAGGTTTGCAGGAATGCGAGGGCGATCAGGATGGGCATGAAAGTCCCGGAGGTCTTCAGGCCCACGATCACGCGCATAAAGACCACCACCAGGGCGCCCAGCGGCAACAGGAACAGCAGCTTGAACATACTCTGCTCTTCAATCGGTAGACGGTGCACGCCGATGATAGAGAAGATGTTGTCATTGGTCTGGGCGCGGGCCAATTCGAGCGCCGGTACGGTTTGATAAATCATGGAGAAGCCGATGCGCGAATTACGTCCACCCACCACATCCAGCAGCGACTGATTGCCGCGATGCCAGATCAACAGGTTTTCCGGCACACCTTGCTGGCCAGTAGCGGGGTTAAACAGCACCCACTCTTCGCCGTCATAGACTTCTACCATCTGCGTCAGGGATTGGTGACGGCGGGCGTCTTCGAGGTATAAGCCCATGGCGCTGCGGGCGGGGATGCCCGCCTGGTTCAGCAGTTTCTCCAGCAGCGTGGCCATATTGGGTTCCGCCGCCAGCATGAGGGAGGCATTCTGGTCCGGCGACGGATCTTTAAGCAGCTTGATCAGTTCGCGCGTCATACTCTGCGGCGTACTGGAGGTCGACAACGCAACCGCCAGCATCTGGCCGGCCGCTGTTGCCTGGGGGCCATCCCAGATGACCGGTTTGGCCTGGGGCGTCTGGGGCTCCAGGGTAGGCTCGTAATCGAGGCCACCGACAAACTGGGCTTTGTAATAAAGGGTTTGCGGGCCGCTGGCGCTGCGCTTGGTCCACTCGCCACGCCGGCCTTCGTTGCTTTCGATCACTGACCAGCCATAACCGGGTGAGGCAGCCTGTTCGGTAAACATCCGGAATCCGGGCGGGTTGTCCGGCAACGCCAGGTTGGCGACCACGGCATCACCGCTGGCGAAAAAATCTACCCGCGCCTCGATCATCCACACCGGGCGCTGTTCGCCGGCCAAAAACGGAATCTCCATATTAGTATGACGCAGCCAGGCGGTGCCCAGGCCGAGCACAATCAATCCGACAATAATGCTGTAAAACGGAACGCGGGAGGGCTTATTCATTGGTCAGCCTGTGGTTCAGGTTTAGGCTCTGGTTGGCTTTGGGGTTGCGGTTGAGTTTGGGGCTGCGGCTTGGCTTGTGGCTCGCTGGCAGCCTTCGGTTTTTCTTCCGCTTTGGGTTTGTCTTGCGCTTTAGGTGCCGGCTCCGGGGCTTTCTCCGGGCGAACCGGGGGAACAATCTCGCTGCGGCTCACATCCACCAGCATCACATCGCGCAACACGTTGCGGCCAATCAGCATGGGTTGTTCCAGGTTGCTGCGGTCAGCGAGGGTAAATTCGGCGTTCTGGGTAATCTTGCCCAGGGTAATCCGCATCTCCACCACCGGGCGGCGCTCCGGCTCCTCGGCACCCGACTGAACGATATGGACGCGGCGAACCCGTTTGCGCTCCACTTCAACCGGCTCGCGCGTCGTGGGGTGATAGACGGTAAAACGCACCCATTCTTCCCCATTGCGTTCAAAGGTCTGGATATCGCGCGCGTCCATAGACGCTGTCGTGGCGCCAGTATCAATCCGCGCGCTCATACTGAAACCGAGATCGTTGAGATAAACCTGCTCTTTTTCACCCACCACCTGCTTGTCCTGAAACGCCGTGTCATTGACGTTGGTCGCCTGCACCGGACGCGGCGGCAATTTGGGACACACAATCGGGCGAGGTCTTTCTACGGGTGGTGGCGGCGGCGGGGGAATGGCAGCGAGCTTCTTTTGTTCCTCAAGGCTCTCGCTGAGCATATTGATAGTTTCTTCCAGCTTGGCCTGTTGCTGGGTAAAGATTTCCTGCTGGGATTTCTGCGTCGCCAGACATTGGTCCAGCGCATCCAGCTCGGTTTTTTTAACAAACAGATGAGAGGTTGAACTGCAAGCAGTCAGGGTCAACCATAGCGATCCAACAACGATCCAATGCAAACCTGACTTTGTGTTATTGCTCATTATTCTGGCCAACGACTATCACATGAATTGAGTAACAGGAGATGCTGGGTTAGCAGCGACGGATGAGCGCTCTCGAATAACACACCGGAGCGCGGCGACAAAAGCCGCCTAATTGTAGCCCTAAGACTGACGCAACACACTATGGTGAAAAAGGATTTTTTGCAAAGAAAGCGTCTCAATAGCCTCGCGCTAACATTCTGTTACGGCAGGTTCCTCTGGTAATGCCGGGGATAACCCTCCGGCAGGCGACGAAAACGTTTGTATTCCCATTGATACTGCGCCGGTGCGCGCCGCACACAGGCCTCAACACTCGCATTCATACCCGTCAGCGAGGTCAGCTCATCCTCGCTGTAAATAGCCGGATCGGCATCCAACACCACCATCTTGAACCCACCCGGCACCCGCTGCGCAAACACCGAAGCCACCGCACAACCGGTCTTTTGAATCAGGCCGTGGATCAAACCAATCGTCAGCGCCGGCTGACCAAAGAACGGCGCAACACCCCCAGCCGCTGTCTTCTCCGGCACCTGATCCGGCAAAATGCCCACGATGGTGCCCTGCTGCAACGCCTTGAGCAGCATCATCACACCCTTGCGATTGGTCGGCGCCATCGTAATGTTCAACTTACTGCGCCCGTTCAACACCAGCTCATCCATCGCCGCCGACTTCAACGGCTGATACATCGCCGTCAAGGGCGCAATACTCGCCAGATACGGTGCCACCACCTCCCAATTCCCATGATGCGGCGCCAACACCAACAACCCTTTCCCCAAAGCCAACTTGTCCCGCAGAATATGCTCGCCCTCGACCTCCACCATCTTGCTCTTGAGCCAGGCGTAATCCCTCCGCCAAACTGCACCCGCCTCCATCGCCGTCTTCATCGTCTCCTGCAAACTCTCACGCGCCAACGCATGAATCTCTGCGTCACTTAACTCCGGAAAACACAACTGCAGATTCGTAATCGTCACCCGCTTCTCCCGCCCCCGTCCGCGCCACAACAAACCACCCAAAAAAGCGCCCAAGGCACGACTTATTGATAGCGGTAAAAGCGAAAGGAATTTAATAAAACTGACGACTAACCAGTCTTTCATTAGTGGTGAACTCATTATTGTGAACATCTACTGCCAACAACTGGCAAAACAGCCAGCCAGCTTACCGGAAAAAAACCCACAACTGAACGCCGGGTATTGCTCCGATCTTCCATGGTTTCCGATCTTACCCCTGAGACCATCACGCCTTTTTGGACACCACAGATCTATGCCGGATGGGTTGTGAGGTTATCTCTGAGACCGTCACCAGCAAGGATGCTGGTGATGAGCCCCCAAGGACGACCCACATGGATGTGGGAAGTGTCCCGAAGCGCTGGGAGCGCGTAGGGGCCGGGTTCACGGCGTGTTTCAACCCTTTGATCCGGCTTCAACGCCTCCCGTTCTCAAAAAGTTACAAATACTTCTTAAGCGTTTCTGCCTTGTCAGTTTTTTCCCAAGTAAACTCCGGCAACTCCCGACCAAAATGCCCATAAGCCGCCGTCGCCCGTTAAATCGGCCGCCGCAAATCCAACATCTCAATCAACCCACGCGGCCGCAAATCAAAATGCTCCCGCACCAACTTCACAATCTCCGCATCCGGCAGCCTACCCGTGCCGAACGTATTAATCGAAATCGACGTCGGCTCCGCCACACCAATCGCATAACTCACCTGAATTTCGCAACGATCAGCCAAACCCGCCGCCACAATATTCTTCGCCACATAACGGCCCGCATACGCCGCCGAACGATCCACCTTCGACGGGTCCTTACCGGAAAACGCACCACCGCCATGCCGCGCCATACCACCGTAGGTATCCACAATAATTTTGCGGCCCGTCAAA
>DATJLH010000147.1:0-11015 GCA_035490615.1 Cellvibrio sp. | reverse complement strand
GTACTCTAGTTTGACTTCATGGCCGGTATCACAATCCAGATCCGAGAAAACGATGCGAAAGGGTATTTCGTGTTCATTATTTGCGTTTGGGAATATCACTTGACTATGGCTACCCTGCTCCAGCTGGGTAGTAAACTGAATTTCACCGGGTTCTTGCGAAATGCGACGCTCCCATTCATGGGATGAGCTGGCGGCTACCAGGTTGAACTGCGATTCTCCGTAAGGAATAGGCGCGCAGCCGCTGAGCCATGTGAGTGTCAATAAAATAAGAGCGGATTTCAGGGGGGATGGCATTGAAACCTCCTTTTAACAAAGTGCCGGCAAGCCTCTCACGATCTGAATATTCTGGTCAAGTATTGACCTGGTAAAACAACAGGCATAAAAAAACCCGGCACAGGCCGGGTTTCTTCGAAAGGACCTGGATCAATTACTTAATCTTGCCTTCTTTGTAGACCACGTGCTTGCGCACAACCGGGTCGTACTTTTTGATTTCCATTTTTTCAGGCATGGTACGCTTGTTTTTGTCAGTGGTGTAGAAATGACCGGTACCTGCACTGGAGTTCAGACGAATTTTTTCGCGCATGATGCTTGCTCCTGATTAAAATTTTTCGCCGTTAGCGCGCAGATCGGCCAATACTGCATCGATGCCGCGCTTGTCGATAACGCGCATGCCTTTGGCAGAAACGCGCAGGGATACGAAACGCTTTTCGGTCTCAACCCAGAAACGGTGAGTGTGCAGGTTGGGTAAAAAACGACGCTTGGTGTGGTTCTTAGCGTGAGAAACATTGTTTCCAGTGATTGGACGCTTGCCAGTCACTTGACATACCTTAGACATTGTCTTGCCTCTTTGAAAAATCAGCGCGCTACGCTGGGTTTGAGCCTTGAAACAGACCAACAACCAGCCTAGAGCAGTGTTGGGAGCAGCCTATTCGTACCGTTTGCGACCCTTCATGGATGACTCCTGGGGACGTTGAAAACGTCTTGCAAACGCCTTTAAGTAAGGTGCTTTGCATACCCGGCCGCAGAGAGCCGCGTTTTATACCAAAACAGCCCTTCAATAGCAACGTCCGGGTGAATTTTTAGCCATATTTCCTGTTGAATGACCAAATCCCCGCTCGCTGAGCCTTACATCAGACCTCGCTCGGCAAAAGACACCACCTCGCGATCACCGACCACCATATGATCAAGCACCCGTACATCAATCAGATCCAGGGCTTGTTGCAAGCGCTCGGTAATGCGCCGGTCCGCCTGGCTAGGCTCGGCAACACCGGAAGGATGGTTGTGGGCGAGGATCAATGCCGCCGCGTTGCGCGCGATGGCTTTGCGCACCACTTCGCGGGGATGGACACTGGTGCCGTCGATGGTACCGAAGAAGAGCTCCTCATAGGCCAGCAGGCGGTGTTGGTTATCGAGGAAGAGCACAGCAAAGACCTCCTGGTGACGGTGGCGCAACTGGGCGCTGAGATAGCGGCGCACCAGGTCCGGGCTGGTGAGCAAATCCCCCTCCTGCATGCTCGCCGACAAATGCCGCCGTCCCATCTCCAGCACGGCTTGCAGTTGCGCATATTTGGCAGAGCCCAGTCCCAATCCGCGACAGAACTCCGTCTGGTCTGATTCCAGCAGCGGCCGCAAGCCGCCGTATTGCTGCAGCAGTTCGCGGGCGAGGTCGACGGCGGATTTGCCGACGCAACCAACCCGCAGGAAGATGGCGAGGAGTTCAGCATCGGAGAGAGATTGGGGGCCTTGCTTGAGCAGTTTTTCGCGGGGGCGTTCGGCCTCGGGCCATTGTGCAATAGACATATGACAGTTCCTTTTGTCGTTAATATGATGAGGGTCGCTAATAGAAGAAGGTGAGCAGACAGCTGCCGTTGTCGCGCACTGTACGAAAACGGCGGTAAGAATGGTATCTTAGCCGCTTTACGTCAAGCGCTTTGGCCCAGGGCTTACCCAATCTGGTTGCTGACGTAAGTAATTGATCACTCCCGCGCGGAGTTCAACGCAGCTTTTGCTCGCCTTCAGTACCTTGTGGGGCGGCGGCTGGCGACAGGAATCCCATGAGTTCACTTGCCAACAAACATATCCTGCTCGGCGTTACTGGCGGTATTGCCGCCTACAAAAGTGCAGACCTGATCCGGCGGTTGCAAGACCTGGGTGCAGAGGTGCGGGTCGTCATGACGTCCGCGGCGCAGGAATTTATAACACCGCTGACCTTGCAGGCACTGTCGGGCAATCCGGTTCACACCAGCCTGCTCGACCCTGAGGCGGAAGCAGCCATGGGGCATATCCAACTGGCCCGATGGGCGGATCTGATTCTGGTGGCGCCGGCGAGTGCGGACTTTATGGCGCGCCTTGCTCAGGGCAAGGGTGATGACTTACTCACCACGGTCTGCCTGGCGTCGGCAGCTACCCTGGCGTTGGCGCCGGCAATGAATCAGGGAATGTGGCGCAATCCCGGCACCCAGGCGAACCTGCAAACCTTGCAGGCGCGGAAGGTGCAGATCTTCGGCCCGGCCGATGGCAGCCAGGCCTGTGGCGATGTTGGCCCGGGCCGGATGCTGGAGCCGGTGCAGATCGCCATTGCCGCCGCGAGCCTGTTCCAGCCGGGCAGTCTGGCGGGGCGCAAGGTCGTCATCACCGCCGGGCCCACGCGCGAAGCCATTGATCCGGTGCGTTACATCAGTAATTACAGTTCGGGCAAGATGGGTTATGCCCTGGCCTTGGCGGCGGCTGAGGCCGGCGCGCGAACCTTTCTTATCAGTGGCCCGACCAACCTGGCAGTGCCGGACAGGGTGACGCGTATCGATGTCACCAGCGCGCAGCAGATGTACGATGTCAGCCTGCAGGAAGCGGCCGGCTGCGATCTTTTTATCGGAGCGGCAGCGGTCGCCGACTACCGCCCAGTCACCATCGCCGCACACAAACTCAAGAAAACCCACAGCGATCAGATGACCATTGAGCTGGTAAAAAATCCCGATATCATCGCTGCCGTTGCCGCCTTGCAACCTAAGCCCTTTACTGTCGGTTTTGCGGCCGAGAGTGAAAACCTGCTGACGTATGCACGCACAAAATTGCAGCAGAAAAACCTGGATCTCATCGTCGCCAATAACATTGCCACTGAGGGGATAGGTTTTGACAGCGACGATAATGCCGTTACCCTGATAGACCCGAATAGCGAGCAGGAACTTACCCAACGCAGCAAGCAACAGCTGGCGCGCGACCTGATCGCCTTGTTAGCCGAGCGTTTACCGGCACAACAATAAGTCACGACCTTGATAAGGGAAGCCACGTGGACAAACCGGATAAATTACCCGAGATAAAAAAAGTCGATAGCCAGACCCGCGCCGCGCAGCGCGCCCAGGAAGCGGCCAAGCGCACGGCTGCCGCGCGCCAGAAAGTGCTACTGATTGCCCTGGCGGTTGCGGTCGCCGTCAACGCCCTGATTGCCTATTTATTGCACGGAGTCATGGTGGAGGATGTACAGCGCCAACGCCAGGCGGAATTGACCGAGCAGCAGACCCGGCAACATGCAGACGCGGTGCAGCGTTACCTGGCGAAGGTAACCCAGCAGTTTGAACAGGCGCTTGCCTACCCGGATCTGGTCACACGCCTGACGGACAATAACGCCGAACAAATCGCCGCCCGGCAGCAGAGCCTGCGTGAATACTTTGAACACCCGCTGGCGGTGCGGTTAATCCCTGCGGGCACTGCGCAACTGGATCGCGAAAGCGCTGCCCCCATCCGGTTTGCGGAGCTGGATTTGATTCGCCGCGCTGAACGGCGGGAGATGACCTTGCCCGAAGCCGCCGTGGTGGACGACAACTGGTTGTTGCACCTTATCGCTGCGCTGCCGGCCGATGCACAGCAACCGGTAGTGGGCACTTTGCTGGTGACTCTGGATGGCAGAGATTTGATCAGTGCCTTCACGGTCGGTGATGCCAACCTCGGCCAGGTCGTGTTGTTACAAAAGATTGCCGGCAGCACGCCGTTGACGGTCGCATCAATCGGTAACGGTAATGCCTCTCCACATCAAGAAGTGGCGATTCCCAATTCCTACTGGAGCGTTCGCTTTACACCCTCGCAACAGCTGGTGGCCTTATCGGAGGAGCTGCCAACCTTGTGGTTGTTGGTGATATCCATCACCAGTATTGCCGGCCTGGTGCTGGCGTGGCTGGCGAGCAAGGTATTGGTTAAAGCGCAAACGTCGCAAAAAGCCACAGCAAAAGCTGACGCAGCAGAAGCAAAAGCCATTGCGAAAGCCAGCGAGACCGCCAAAGCAACGGATGAAATCCTGGCGAATCCCATTTACCAAAGCCAGGACATCCTTGACATCGCCGTCATCGAAGAGGACGACGACATCCTCGGCCTCAATCAAGCCACCGGCAAAAAAGCGGCTGGTGCGGCAGCGGCAGAAACCCTTGACGTACCCGCTGATATTTTCCGTTCCTACGATATCCGCGGGATTGTCGGTCAGGATTTAACACCGCAACTGGCAGAAAAAATCGGTGCGGCGATTGGCAGTGAAGTATTGGACCAGGGTGAGGCGAGTATCATCGTGGCGCGCGACGGCCGCACCCATAGCGAGGAGCTGAGCCAGTCGTTGGTGAAAGGCATCCTGCGCACCGGTTGTCACGTGATCGACATCGGCGTGGTACCCACGCCCGTATTATATTTCGCCACCTTTCATCTACCGGATACCAACAGCGGTGTAATGGTAACCGCCAGTCACAATCCAGCCGAATACAACGGCTTCAAGATGGTGATCAACGGCGTTACTTTGGCAGACGATGCGGTGATGGATATTCGTGCGCGTATCATGCGGCAACAATTCCATCGCGGACAGGGCAGTGTCGAGCATCGCGACGTGGTTGCTGATTATATTGATCGCATTTTTTCAGATGTGGCGCTGGCCAGTAATGTGTCGCTGGTTATTGACGCCGGTAATGCGGTTACCGGTGTGGTGGCACCGCGCTTGTTTGAAGAGCTGGGCTGTGATGTCACGCCGCTGTATTGTGAGCTCGATGGTACCTTCCCCAATCACGACCCGGATCCTGGCCACGAAAAAAATCTGCGCGATTTGATTGCCAAGGTACAGGAAGTCGGTGCCGATCTCGGTGTGGCATTTGATGGCGACGGCGATCGGCTGGTGGTAGTAACGCCTAAAGGCACCATCATCTGGCCTGATCATTTGTTGATGTTGTTTGCGCGCGATGTGTTATCGCGTAATCCCGGCGCCGATGTACTTTTCGACGTGAAATGTTCGCGCCAGTTGAACCAGGTCATCAGCAGCTACGGCGGACGCCCGATGATGTGGAAAACGGGCCACTCACCCATGAAAGCCAAGATGATTGAAACCGGCGCGTTGATCGGCGGGGAATATTCCGGTCATATCTTTATCAAAGATCGCTGGTACGGTTTTGACGACGGCATGTATGCTATGGCGCGCTTGCTGGAAATTATCACCTTACGCGATCAGAAAATTGATGACATCTTCAACGCGTTCCCGATTTTGCCCGCCACGCCGGAATTGAAGATCGCGGTACCGGACGCGGAGAAATTTGCCTTGATCCAGCAATTGATTGAAAAAGGTGATTTTCAAAATGGCAAGCCGACGACCATTGATGGTTTGCGTATCGACTTCAGCAAAGGCTGGGGGCTGGTGCGCGCTTCCAACACCTCGGCGGCATTGACCTTACGCTTTGAAGCGGAAACGGACGAAGCGCTGGAAAAAATCAAACTCTTGTTCAAGCGAGAGTTGCTCAAAGTAAATCCCAAATTGGTCCTTAATTTTTAAGGGATCGCTTAAGATAATGTTCCCGTTATTTTTCAGCAATCCCCAGCCTCGCGTATAGCGGGATTTCATTAACCCGGGAACCCTCTGATACACAATGTGGTATTTCAGATTTTTTCCCGACAGCTACAGGATTTGATGTATGTCTTTAACCCGTGATTCAGCGATGAATATCGCCAACGTCCTGACCGAAGCACTGCCGTATATCCAGCGCTTTACCGGCAAGACCATTGTCATCAAGTTCGGTGGTAACGCGATGATCGATGAAGCCCTGCAAAACAGCTTTGCGCGCGATATCGTGTTGATGAAACTGGTGGGTATGAACCCCATCGTGGTACATGGGGGGGGGCCGCAAATTGGTGAGCTCTTGCAAAAGCTGGATATTAAATCTGAATTCATCAACGGCATGCGCGTTACCGACAGCGCGACCATGGACGTGGTGGAGATGGTATTGGGCGGAACGGTCAACAAACAAATCGTCAGCCTCATCAATCGCAACGGTGGTCAGGCGATCGGTATCACGGGTAAAGACGGTCAATTAATTCGCGCGCGCAAGCTGTCGTTCACACGCAAGTCACCCGAGATGCTGGAGCCGGAAATTATCGACATCGGCCACGTGGGTGAAGTGTCTTCGGTGAATACCTCCGTCATTGATATGTTGATCAACAGCGATTTTATCCCGGTTATTGCACCCATTGGTGTCGGTGAAGATGGAGCCTCCTATAACATCAATGCTGACCTGGTCGCCGGCAAGATCGCGGAAGTGCTGCGCGCAGAAAAATTAATGCTGTTGACGAACGTCGCGGGATTGCAAGATAAACAAGGTAAGGTGTTGACCGGTTTGACCACCGCGCAGGTGGATGAATTGATTGCCGACGGTACGATTTACGGTGGTATGTTACCGAAGATTGATTGTGCGCTGGATGCAGTCAAGTGCGGTGTCAACAGCGCACATATTATTGATGGCCGTGTCGAGCACGCCGTACTGCTGGAAATCTTCACCGATGCCGGTGTGGGTACGCTGATCACCAACAGTAAAAACAAAAAATAACCGCCAGTTGCACGCAAGGAGCTGCGCGTGCGATTCTGGACAACACCGCCACGGACCGAGTTAAAGACTGATGAACAAAACCAGCACAAAAATTTCGCGTCGCCAGCAAATCCTGGAATCACTTGCCAAGATGCTGGAGGATAGTCCCGGTGCGCGGATTACCACCGCTGCCCTTGCGCGGGAAGTCGGCGTGTCGGAAGCAGCGCTTTATCGCCACTTCCCCAGCAAATCGAAGATGTTTGAGGGCTTGATCGAATTTATTGAAGACACGATCTTTACGCGTATTAATTTGATCCTGGCAGAAGAGCCGGCAGCGCTCAAACGCTGTGAAAATATTTTGTTTCTGGTGTTAACGTTTACTGAGCGCAATCCCGGCATCACCCGTTTATTGACCGGCGACGCCCTGACGGGGGAAACCGAACGCCTGCGCAATCGCATTGCACAGGTGTTTGAACGTCTTGAAACACAGCTGAAACAAATCCTGCGCGAGGCCGAGTTGCGTGAGGGGGTGCGGCCGAGTATACCGGTGTCTGCTGCGGCAAATTTATTGATGGCGTGTGTTGACGGTCGTATTACGCAGTTTGTACGCAGTGAATTCCGTCGTTCACCGACAGAATACTGGAATGAACAGTGGCCGTTAATTGCGCAGGGTTTTATGCGTTAGTGAGTGTGCTAGTTAGTGCGGGAAATTTCTTCAAACCGCTTCATATCCTGGTCAAACTTATCGGATGCGGCCTGGTACTCCCGCTCCCGTTGTTTGATCTGCAGTTTAATATCGCGTTCTTCCGCTTGCAGGGTAGCAAGATTTTTCAATAGATCTTCACCGACTGTGCGCCCGCTGCGCTCGATGCTGGCGGCTTGCTCCTGTTGCGCCACAATCTGTGCCTGCACGTTACTCAGGTTGCTGGTCAGGATACTGATATTGCCCTGCAACTCCTGGAGATTGCGCGTCTTGGCGGCTTCGATATCGGCGACGCTGCTGTAGCGACGGCGCAATAATTTATCGGCTTTCTCTTGTTGTTTGCGCAGCTTTCGCTCTTCAGCAGCGCGCTCTGCTTCCTCGCCAGTGGGCGAGGGTTCCACAACGCGGATCACCTCGCCGTTCAGTGACACAACTTCATAACCCTTGGAAACATATTCCGGCGGGATAGTGGCATTGATAACCTTTACGCCTTCTTCATTCACGTAGCGATAATAGACTCTGCCCGGTGCGTCAGCGGCGTAAGCGGCCGAGATGGACAGGACAGTAGCGCCTGCGAGGATGCTGATCAGTTTTATCAAGCCCTTATTCATCGTGTTACCCGTTTAGTGTTCAGGGTGCATCGACACCATAGGTGGCGCGATAACGTTTGATTTGATCGACCATATCTCCCTGACTGCCTTGCGTCTCCAGATAGTCAATAATGTGGTTCAGATTAATAATGCTCACCACAGGAATACCAAAATGCTGCTCCACTTCCTGAATGGCCGAGAGTGAGCCCTGGCCACGTTCCTGACGGTTGAGGCCGATTAACACGGCCGCCGGTTCGGCGCCGGCATTCTTGATAAGACCCATCACCTCGCGTACAGCGGTGCCGGCGGTAATGACGTCATCCACAATCAGCACTTTGCCCTGCAATGGTGCGCCCACCAAAATGCCGCCCTCGCCGTGATCCTTTGCCTCCTTCCGGTTATAACAGTAAGGCAAATCGCGTTGATAATGGTCTGACAAGGCAATGGCTGTGGTGGCAGCCAGCGGAATACCTTTATAAGCAGGGCCAAATACTACATCAAAGGGTATGCCGGAGGCGGTGATTGCCGCCGCATAGTAGCGTCCTAATTCCGCTAATGCATTTCCGGTCTGAAATTTGCCTGCATTAAAGAAGTATGGACTGGTTCGGCCGGATTTCAGCGTGAATTCACCAAAGCATAGCGCCTGGTGCCTGATCGCCAGCTGAATGAAATCATGTTGGTACTTTTCCATGCAAAATTCCTGTGTATGATCTAACTTCTTATAGGTCTAACAATAATAACCGGATGGATTAGCTACTGAACTTAATCCTGACTGTAGCTTCTATCAAATCGACAGCGAAAATGTGAAAAAAAGTATCAAACACTGCCACGCCCGGTCATTGCGGTAACACAATTCTATAAAGCTCGGGTATCATACACAGTCCGTAATCAAGGGGCTAACATGAGAGTTATCAGTCTTAGCGTCGATGGTATTTTTCAAGCGGCGCAACGCGGCCTGTACGATTGGCTGGCAAACCAGGATGCAGATTTGATCTGCTTGCAAGATTTACGCGCATTGGAATATGAGTTGGATAAGCCCAACTTCCAGCTCGATGGTTATTTTGCTTACTTCTTTGACTCAGGCACCAAGCACTACAACGGTGTGGCGATTTACACCCGCGTGCAACCCAAGGCACTGATTTATGGCTTGGGTTTTTCGTCTGGCGTCGATATGGAAGGTCGCTATCTGCAGGTAGATTACGAACACCTGAGCGTTGGCTCCCTGCTTGCGCCCAGCGCAACCTCTGAACTGGAGTCCCAGGAAGTCAAGATCAAATTCTTTGATGACTTCCAGGCCCATCTCGACAAGATCACCCGCAAGCGTCGCGAATACATCTTCTGCGGCAATTGGGCGATGGCGCATACGGCCCGGGATGTCACTAATAGTAGCGAGAACCAGCACAATTCCGGTTTCCTGCCCCATGAGCGCCAGTGGTTAAGCCAGTTGTTTAACCAATTGGGCTATGTGGATGCCTTCCGTCGCGCCAATCGCGATCCGGATGAGTACAGCTGGTGGCCCAGCGGCACGATTGATGAAGGTGAAGGCTGGCGGACGGACTTTCAGGTTGTCTCCAACAGCATCGGCCCGAAGGTGGAATACGCGACTATCTACAAGATACAGCAGTTTTCCAGTCACCTGCCCGTGATCATTGATTACGACATTGAGTTGGAACAGCTCTAGAGAACTGCTGAATGCTCAGGTGCAGGACCAACTGCACCTGACAGCTCTATTCCGCCAGTAACGCCTGCTTCTGCAATTGATGTAATTGCGCAATTCCCTGCTTGGCGAGTCCTAACATAGCGGCAAATTCAGTTTCACTGAACGGTTCTGCTTCCGCCGTGCCCTGGATTTCGATGATGCCGCCATCGTCGCCCATGACCACGTTCATATCCGTATCCGCTGAAGAATCTTCCGGATAATCCAGATCCAATACCGGCTGACCGCCGTAAATACCGACAGACACAGATGCAATGGCTCGCTTGAGCGGTTCGCCCTTGACCTGATTCTGGCTTTTGAGAAACGCGACGGCATCGGCGAGCGCCACCCAGGCGCCGGTGATAGACGCGGTGCGGGTACCGCCGTCGGCCTGGATAACATCGCAGTCAACGTGAATCGTGTTTTCGCTGATGGCCAACAGATCCACGGCTGCGCGTAAGGAGCGACCGATGAGCCGCTGGATTTCCACGGTACGGCCGGTCTGTTTGCCCCGCGCGGCTTCGCGGTCCATGCGTGTACCGGTCGAACGCGGCAGCATGCCGTATTCCGCCGTCAGCCAACCCTGCCCTTGACCGCGCAGGAAACTGGGCACTCCAGGTTGTACGCTGGCAGTACAAATCACCTTGGTATCGCCAAATTCGACCAACACCGAGCCTTCGGCATGTTTGGTGTAGTGGCGGGTGAGACGGATGTCGCGAAGTTGATCGGCCTGGCGGCCACTGGGGCGTTGCATAACGTGATCCTTTAACTGAAGCGGAATGGAGAAAGCGGGCGGCGCAGGTGACTGTGATACCATCCGCTCCTTTGAGCAGTGGACACCGTACTGGCCAAAGGACGAACTCTACCAGCTCTTGTCCATCGCGGTAACAACACACGTCTTAGATTAGGAGAATAGCGCCCATGCCACGCAGTATGACTGGATTTGCCCGCCGCGAAGCCAAACTTCCCTGGGGCACCGTGATCTGGGAGATCCGCAGTGTCAATCACCGCTACCTGGAGCCGAGTTTCCGCCTCCCGGAGGATTTCCGCGAGATTGAGCCGGGCCTGCGCGAATTGATCCGCAAGGCATTGCAGCGCGGCAAAGTAGAAGCGGCGCTTAGTATCCAATGGGAGCAGGAAGGTGAAGCGGAGCTGGGTATCAACCTGGGCCGGGTCAGCCAATTGGCCAGAGCGGCGCAGCAAATCAC
>DATJLH010000146.1:0-4599 GCA_035490615.1 Cellvibrio sp. | reverse complement strand
AGCTCGCCGGTGCCGGTCAGGGTGTGGCCGAGTTTGGCAAAGGTGTGTACCCAGTGATAAGTGTGGGCTTTGGTTTCGCCAGCTTCGGGAACGTAATCAAAACCGTATGTTTCCAGATCATCCAGTGCCGCAGTGCCATCGGTCATTGACCAGATATTCCACCAGACATCGCGCCAATGATCATCCGGTAAACCGGAGGGTTTGCCGTTGCTGGATTCGCCGCTCATACCGACATCAACATAGTCTTTCAAATAATCAGCGTGTTGACCGATGTGCAATACCAATGGGCTTAAGGGTAAACCCTGAATACCGAGGATATGCGCGAAGGCGCCGCTGAACCAGGTGGAAAACACATGGCCGCTGCCCCAGATAATCGAGGTAGTCATGCGCGTATAACCGGCGGGGAAGTTATCGTAATCGCCATCCAGCCCACGGAAGCGATCGATATTATTCCAATATTCCCAATAGGCGGAGGTTGAGGATGCATGCAAGTACATGCCGCGTTCAACCAGTTCATCGTTTCCGGTAATCAAACCGTACAGCACGATGGCGCCGTAGGAGTTGGCCGCTTCCGAGGTGGATTCGTTGTTGTTGCCCAGCGCAAAATTGGCGTGGCCCGACGCCCAGGAAAAACCATAAGCCGGATCAAAATTGCGCAGATAGGGGAACATCGTATCGTCGCGGCCACCGGCGTAATCGCGGATCAACAATTCAATCATCGGGCCCCAGGCATCAGCGCCACACCAGTCCGGATCAACGCGGCACACTTCCGTGGCGGCACGAACAAAATAACCGTAATGGAAATGGTGGTCGTTCAATTGTTGATGAGAACCGAAGGATTCCTCCAGTCCGAGCAGCGTGTTCCATTGATCGTCGTACACAAAATATTTATTGGTATCCAGGCTGCCGTTGGTGTCGGCGCGGAACCAATCTTCCAATTCAGCTTTCAACCAATTGATTAGCGTATCGGCTTCTTCAACCATGTCGTTTGAGCGTGCGATAGCTGCCAGCTCCGCAATCTTGCCGTAGTTTTTACCGGCCCAGTAGGTGTCTTCCGCGGTATTCCAGTTGGCGGCGCCCTGGTTCATAAATTCCGTGATCAATGCCTGCAATTGCACAGGATCGTATTCGCCAATGCCTTCGGGAAAGTAGGGCAGTACACCGACAAAAGGAATGGTGTAACTGAAGCTGCTGGTTTCAGCGAATTGGGTAACGCCGCGTGCGCTGCGAATTTTGTAGCCGCTTAATGCCTGGTCAGAATTTTTCCAATGCATGGGTAACAGGCCAGCCATGGTGGTGACCGGTGCATCCTGAAAGCGGTATTCATGGGACACCGTCACACTGTTGTTACTGCGATCAACACTGTAATCGATAAAGACTTCGTCTACGCGTGTCGTCGCATGCGCTTCAAATGCCTGAATCATGGGCGTGGTCGGATTGCTTGCCAGCTGCGGTAACCAGGTAACGGTCATGCGTTTGACAGGGTTGTTCACGCCGATTTCGGCGGAATTAATATTGGTGAATTCGGTGGTGTCGTGGCCGGTAATTAAAAAATGGTTGCGATTGCCCGCGACACTGGTCCACACACCCAGGCTGTTGCCTTCCTGGTAAAAAATACCTTTCTCGCCACCGTCTGGCGCTTTGGTACGCACCACCAGATTGCCCTCCAGCGCGGTGAAATAAATATACGGCGAACCGTGCACAAAGGTCGCTTCCATCACCGGCGTATCGCTACTGTTCCATTGAACCGTGACGGAGCCATCGCTGTAATCCTTGAGTGATGCGCTCATGTTCGGGTAATCGGTGTTAGCAACAGCGATACCATCAAACACTTCGTTAAACGGATCGGGAATAGGGTAGATGTATTCTTTATCTCTGGCTTGTAAACCGGCGGGAATGCCGAGTATGCGCGTACCGCGATTGGTGATGCGCGCGGTGATCGGGTCGGGCGTGATGTAACCCGCTTTGCTTGGATCGCCAACAGTCATCTCGCCAAAAAAGGAAACGGAGCCCCACCAGCGGTGGGTCATGGTGGGTTTTTCACTCGCGGGCGCTACCAGCTTTGGGGTGAGCGGTGTTGGCGCACCGATAGGGTCGCAACCGCTTACGCCCGGCTGCACCACGCCCGCGTTATAAATCCAGGTGCCGTGATCGATAGCGCATTTGTAACTGGCGGGATTAATGGTGTCGCTGATATTGCCCGCGCCGTACGAGGTAATATCGGCCAGGCTTGAGTGGGATACAAAAAGTGCAGACAAACAGAGTAAGGTTTTAGGAAATCGAAACATGGATGGCCCTCTAGGGTGCCTTGGTTTTCTGGCTATCGATGTGCGAAGGAGAGCGACGGATAGAGAAACGCGCAAGACTCGTTATTAAAGTTATATGTATGGCCTGGCTAACGTATTTCCCTATTGATCATCGGCTCAGGTGGGGCCTATCTTGCGGAAAATGGTTCCTCGTGTCGTCCCACTTCAGCGACTTGCTCAGCATGGGATAGCAACCAGTAGTGCGCCTGTGTCCCACTAATGTGTCCCACCTTTGTGAACGCCAGTCGGGGCAATGCTTGGGTTAATATCTTGCCTTGATTGGTGGTATCTTCTTTGCGTATAAGAAGATTCACTTTTATTATGAATAATGTCTTGTTGTTAGGCTTGACAAGTGTCATTGTAGACTGCGTTCATGCAGGCAAGGCATATCCCAAAATCAACTCCAACCCTCCTGTTCCGCCATTTCTCTACATTTTGATTATTAAACACGTCTGATTAGCAGCAAAATTCGATTCCCCTGGCGTCATATGTTGTTGTTCGCGCATCGAGGCGCAATTTATGCAAGCAGCTCTGTTAAGCCTGGTTGCAGCGGGTGCAAGTTCCAGTCAAATTGCTGAGGCAGCCGTAAACGAATGGTGTGAAATTGATGCTGTTTTATCGCCGATCATTGGTCCGCATGGCGTAGCGGCGCTTTACAAGCGCGCGCTTCATCTAATACGTGACGATTACCCCTGGTTGATTGCTGCGCATGAACATGAGGGTGAGCTTCTATTTAACAATTTTATTCAGTTAAAAACAGCGTTAGCGAAACGGACCACTGCCGAGGCAAGCGCTGCGAATCTGTCGCTGTATCAATCCTTCCATACGACGTTAGTTAGTCTGATTGGTGAATCACTCACTCACCGTCTTCTTACCTCCATTTTGGACAACTCTTTGCGCGGCGATGCCGTACAGGACACTTCGTCATGACAATCGGTAGCAACAATGTGAATAAAGCCAATATCAATCAACTCAGTACAGGCGTGCCCGGATTGGACGAGGTGTTGGGTGGCGGGTTGCCTGAGTATTCATTTAATGTTCTGGCCGGACCACCGGGATGCGGTAAAACAACCTTGGCGCATCAAATGATGTTTGCCCTGGCAACACCGGAGCGCCCGGCAATTTATTTCACGGTACTCGGAGAGCCACCGCTAAAGATGTTGCGTTATCAACAACAGTTTAATTTTTTTGATAATGAAAAAATCAAGGACTCGATCCACTTTATTAACCTTGCGGATGAAACGGCCACGGGTGATCTCGATAAAGTCCTGAAACGCATTGTGATGGAAGTCGAAACTCATTCACCGGGGATGGTGTTCGTTGATTCATTCCGCTCGGTTGTACTTGCCAGCCGCCCTGAGAACAGTTCGTTTTTAACACTGCAACAGTTTATCCAACAGTTGGGTATTCAGATGACCAGTTGGCAGGCTACTACCTTCCTTATTGGTGAGTATTTTACCGAGAGCGAACCCAATCCCGTTTTCACGGTCGCCGATGGTCTTATCTGGCTGCGCCAAAGCGTGCAGCGTAATTCTGTGGTGCGAAAATTGGAAATCATGAAGATGCGTGGCCAACCCACCTTGTCCGGTCTACATACATTTCGTATCAGCCTTGAAGGTATTAAGGTATTTGCACCACCACAACTCGCTTCGGCGGATCAAGCCAATACGGAATGGCCTGTTAAAAAACGCCTGTGCATGGGAATACCGGAGCTGGATGCGATGATGGGAGGTGGTTTGCCGAGCGGGTATTCTGTACTTGTCGCTGGTCCATCCGGTTCAGGAAAAAGTATCCTGGCGGCTGCTTTTTTGGAAGAGGGGGCTCGTAACGGTGAGACGGGTGTTATTGCCGCATTCGAGCAGCGAGCTAATCGGACGCGCGGATCGGCAATTGCCAAACTGATTGAAAAAGATCTCATCGGAGTGGTCGATACGCGTGTGTCTGCCTTATCAGTTGACGAAATTTCAGCATTACTTATTGCAGAAGTCCGACGGCTCAATGCCACGCGTGTGGTCATCGATTCACTGTCAGGTTTTGAATTAACACTGGCGCCGACATTTCGTGAAGACTTTCGTGAGTCTATGGCGCAGATGGTATCAGCGCTGGCCAGTACCGGCGTCACCCTACTGATGACATCGGAATTGGAAGACCGCTATACCGATTTGCGGTTCAGTCCATACGGCACGGCGTTTCTTACAGATGCCATTATTGTGCAACGCTACATTGAAGTGCAAAGTCATTTGGAGCGCATGATCGCCGTGGTGAAAATGCGGGGCAGCGCGCACTCCAATGA
>DATJLH010000145.1:0-16466 GCA_035490615.1 Cellvibrio sp. | reverse complement strand
GCGGATGAACAAGTCATTCCGAGAAAAGATCCCGTTATTTATCACAACCCTTCCCTTTCTGAAAAACCACTCGCAAAAGATTCACTGGATTTCTATGCCGACAACGGCTTTCTGGTGTTGCCAGATTACCTGCCAGAACAGGTTGCACCGCTGCTCGCGGAGATTGAATCGCTGAAAAAAACCATGACAGGTGAAGAAGCACTGGTGACCGAGCCGGGCAGCCGCGAAGTGCGCACCATCTTCAAACCTTTTCAGTACAGCGATGTCATTCGCGATTTTTTCCGCAACCCGAAAATTCTTGACGTGGCCCGTCAGTTGTTAGGTTCTGATGTGTATATGATGCAGTCGCGCGTCAATATCAAACCGGCTTATACCGGGCGCTCTTTTGCGTGGCATTCAGATTTTGAAACCTGGCACGTAGAGGATGGCATGCCGCGCATGCGTGCAGTGACCGCCTGGATTATGTTGACCGAGAATCATGAGCACAATGGTCCGTTGTATGTGATTCCCGGTTCGCATCAATTGTATGTGTCATGTGCCGGTCAAACCGGAGCGGAAAATTATAAAACGTCATTGAAAATGCAAAAACTCGGTGTGCCGCAACCCGACACCATGAATGAGATTCTCGCAACGCGCGACATCAAAGCCATCACCGGCAAGCCGGGCACAGTGGTGTTCCATGAATGCAATATTCTGCATGGTTCGCCGGATAATATTTCCAATGATCCGCGCACGATTTTAATGTGCGTGTACAACAGCGTGCTGAATAAACCTGTGGCGCCCTTTGGCGGGCTTGAGCCTCGGCCGGATTTTTTAAGTAATCGGGATCAGCGGCCAATTACCTCCCTGGCAGTCTAGGCCGGTTTTACTCGCCCAAACTTTTCACCTGCCATTGCGGCGGTAGCGCGTTTATCAAAAATTCGGTAAACGCGCGCACCTTGGGTGTCAGCTCGTGGCGATCACGCAATACGATGAACAGCTCAAGGGGTTCCGGAATCGCGCGGGCTATACCGGCGGTCTGGCAGGATTCAAATAGCACCTCCAGCTCGCCACGCTCCACATAACGACGCGCAATAAAATCTCCCAGGCGTGCAATACCGGCCCCATTGGCCGCCAACCGCGCAAGCACATCAATGTCATCGCTCACCGTCGCCACGCGTATCTTCGCATCAAAGGCAACACCATTGCGCGCAAAGCGCCAGTGATAAATTTTTCCGGTGGTGGGCATCCGAAACATCAAACCTGCGTGCCCAGCCAGATCATCGGGGCTTTTGGGTCGCCCCATCCGCGCCAGGTACGCCGGTGACGCACAATACAGGAAGGGAATATTGGCAATGCGGCGCGCGACCATCCCGTCTTCCAGCTGTTGCTTGAAACGGATACTGACGTCGACCGCATCGCGAACATGGTCAACGTTGCGATCGGTGGTGAGAATTTCTACCGATACTCGCGGGTAGGTCGCGTTGAACTCGGGTAATAGCGCCGCCAGCACATGGCGACCAAAGGCGGCCGTTGACGCAATGCGCAAACGGCCCTGGGGTTCACCGGACAATTCACTCACGGCACTGTTCGCCAGCTCCAGTTCATGGATGATATGGCGCACCTTGCTGTAGTACAGCTCACCGGCTTCAGTTAAACGCAAACTGCGGGTGGTGCGCGTGAGCAAGCGCGCGCCCAGCTGATTTTCCAGGCGGGTGATGTTCTGACTCGCCGCTGCCGCACTGATGCCCAGCAGCCGCGCGGCCGCGGCAATACTGCCCGCGTCCACCGTCTTGACGAAGCTGTCGATTCCGCGCAAGTTTTCCATAGCAATTCCAATGAATAGATAAAATGATTCGTAAGTTTAGCTTAATACTGCTTGCAGCCAAACGACTCTACCGCTGGCGCCCTATGGCAGGTAGATTGGCCGCGCATCTGTTCAAAGGAGTTCCTCATGACCCAGCAATCCTTACCCGCCAGCCGCAAACTCCATCCGCGTTTTACGCCCGTTGTCTTCGCGTTCTATATGTCCGGCATCATGGCCTTTCTGATTTGTATGGTGGTGACCGCTGCAAACCGGGGCTTCAGCGACCAGTATTTCTTGCAGGTGCTCAACGCCTATAAGCTCGCCATGCCGGTCGCCTTTGTGTGCGTGATGATCGTGCGTCCGCTGGTGGTTAAGCTGGTGAGCTGGACGGTACAGCAGGGGTAGCCGGTTAATTAGGTGTACAAGCGGGTTGACCTGCTGATGTAGCCACGGGTACCTTTCGCGCTCATTCATCCGCTCAAGCAGGTTTCCGTGCAACGCTATTGGCAATTTATCGCCTCCTCCTGGCCGCTATTGGCCTTTGGCTTCGTCAGCATCTTCTGGGGCAACCTGGGGCAGTCATTCTTTATCAGCTGGTACGGTGCCAGCATCCAGGATTCCCTGTCCCTTTCCGCCGGGGCCTACGGCACTGTCTATTCGTCGGCAACCTTGCTCAGCAGCCTGGTGATCATGGCTTTTGGCGGCATGATCGATCGTTGGCCCTTGCGCCGCTTCGCCACCCTCGCGGCCATAGGCTTGACCGCCGCCTGCGTTACTCTGGGCGCAGCCAATACACTGCCCTTGCTGTTCCTGGGATTTTTCCTGGTGCGCCTGTGTGGGCAAGGGCTCTTCCCGCACACGGCGCAAACCACCATGGCGCGCTATTTTGACAACCATCGCGGCAAAGCCTTAAGCATCTCCGCCAGCGGCGTACCGGTCGGTGAGATTGTGCTGCCCTTGCTGGCCGTTGCACTGATCAGTGCCGTCGGCTGGCGCGAAAGCTGGTGGGTGCTGGCGCTCACCATTCCGCTTATTTATTTGCCGACGATGTATTGGTTACTGCACCGGGCGCCGATCAACGAGCACGAGGCTCCGCTAAGCCCCGACAGTACCCAGCATCACACCAGTCGTGGGCGACGGGAGATGTTGCGCGACTACCGTTTCTGGCTGGCCTTGCCAACGGTGGTTTCAGGCCCCTTTATCCTCACCGGTGTTTTTATTCATCAAGGTTTCATCATCGCGCAGAAACAATGGGACCCTTTATGGCTGGCCAGCTGTTTTGTGGTGTACGGGATTGTGCACTGGGTTAGCTCCATGGCCGCTGGTGTATTGGTGGACCGGTTTACCGCGCGCCGCCTGCTGCCAATGATTGTGCTGCCCCTCGCAGGCGCCATGTTCAGCCTGGCATGGCTGGACGGCTCCTGGGTCGCCCTCTTGTTTATGACCTTGCTCGGCATCAACATCGGCATCAGCAGCCCGATCACTGGCGCACTGTGGGCTGAGGTTTACGGCACTGGCAAGCTGGGCTCCATCCGTTCACTGATGACCTCCCTGGGCATGATCGCCACCTCGGCGTCGCCCATTTTGTTTGGCCTGTTGATCGATAACGGTATCCACGCGCAAGCCTTGTTCGGCACCGCCGGGCTCGGCATTGTGTTGGCGGGCCTACTGGTGTGGTTTTCCTATCCACGTTTAAGCGATGAGACATTGCATGAACAACGTTAGAAATTTTTTGCTCTGGCCTTTGCTGTTGCTCGGTCATTTATTGGCGGTCAGCCTGCTGGCCTGGCATCTGCTGGCGCAGGTTAATTTTGCTTACCCGCTGGGCTACAAGGTGCTCGATGTCGAACAACATATTCGTCACTTCGGGCCGCTGAATCGCTATAAAAAAGAGTTTGAACAAACCACAAAAGCTGAGCACCTGGATCTGTTTGCGCAGATTACCCGGGCCGTGCAAAACCACGGCGAAGGACTGGCCGATATTCGTTACCGCCTGTCCAATGGCACCACCACACCGCTGATGCGTGAAGCCGAAGTCATTCACTTGCAGGATGTGGCGAATTTGATTGATGTGCTTTATTGGGCCGGTCTTATTGGTGGATTGGCGTGGCTCTGTCTGCTCGCTTATGCCTACCGCCAGCGCATTCCCTTTCCGGCACTCAAGAAAATCCTGCTGGGTTTTGTTTCGGGGCTGGTGTTAATCACCTTGACCATTTTGCTGATCGGCCCTAAAGCCGTGTTTTATTGGTTGCATGAGCAAATCTTTCCCGATGAGCATGAATGGTTTTTCTTTTATCAGGATTCATTGATGACCACCTTGATGAAAGCACCGGATTTGTTTGGCTTTATTGCGGTGGTTCTGGTGGCGGTGATTATGGTGTTGTGGGGATTGTCAGTGTGGGGCATGACAAGATTACTGAAGCCGGCGGTGACGGGCGAGCCTGCTGTCGTGGCTAGCCCATCGAATAAAAAAACAAAGAAGAAATAATGATTGCGCAACAACCTGACATCAAGCGCGGGATTTTTTTACCACATCATAAGCCTTCTGAATTTCCTGGGAGCGCTCCGTCGCTTCCTTGATCATATCTTCCGGCATACCCTGCCCGATTAATTTATCCGGGTGATATTGGCTCATCAATTTGCGATAGGCTTTTTTGACTTCGGCATCGCTGGCTGTGGGACTAACACCCAGCGCCTCGTAAGCCAGGGCCACTTCATCCGCACGCGGTGGCCGCTGTGCGCCAGAAAACCGGTCATCGCCACCAAAGGTATTCTGTGCGCGGATCATGCGCAGCAGTTGCTCAAAGATAAACGAGGAGAAACCGAGCTTCTCTGCCACCTGCCGCAGAATCTGTTCTTCTTTTTCATGCAGTTCGCCATCGGCCATGGCCAAGTTGATCAGGTACACCAGCAGCATCTGGATCAGGTTGGGGCTGCGACTGCTGTGAAATTTAAAATCGCGCAGTACGTTGTCGATATTAAAAATCGGTTCGGCACCCACCTTGAATAACCGAATGGCTTCGCGCTTGTGATCCGCGCTCAGGCCCATTTTTTCCATCAGGGATTCGGTGAGTTTGATCTCCGTTTCTGTGATGCGTCCGTCTGCTTTGGCAATGTGCCCCAGCAGCATAAATAACGTATTGAAGAAGCTCGTTTGTATCGCCTGCAATTCTTCCGGTGAAACATTCAGCGTGCGCTTCAGCGCACGGTCAAACAGATGGCCTATCACCACCCCGATAATGGCCAACAAGGGTCCACCCGCAGCGAAGCCGAGGAGGCCGCCGATAATTTTTCCGATCATAATCAAACCTTGGGGTTATTCAGTTAAAAATGTCTTTATGAAGCTATCTCAACAATTGGCTGGCGGAGCTCATGAGCTGCACGACAACATCGAGCACCCCGCTTTATGCCGCGCCCACTCCGGACGTTTGGCAAAATAATGCTGGTTGTGCGGTTGCTCATCGTAGGGGTTGCGCAGCAATGCCAATAAATTCTCCACTTCCGTAAAGTCGCCTTCAGTCGCTTTATCTATCGCTTGCTGCGCCAGGTAATTGCGCAATACATACTTCGGATTGACAGCATTCATGCGCGCGCGACGTTGTTCATCCGTGGTGCCGTGTTGAATATAATCCTGGATCAGACGCTGGCGATACTGTTGTAACCAGTCTATTAACGGCTGCAAAGTCTCCAGCGCAGGCCGTTGATAAAAAACCTCATTCAAGGGTGTTAACAGCTGTTCTGGCGAGGCCTCACACAAGTCACGTTCCAACTGTAGATCAACCTCTGCCAGGCGGCGATAAAAGATTGTCATATCGGTTTCGGTTAATTGCAACACACGGTGTAACTCATCAACCAACTCATTGTCCTGCTCAACAAATTCGTTCAAGCCCAGTTTGTTCGCCATGTCCTTTTGCCAGGTCTGTTGATACTCCTGGCGATAAATATCCAATGCGGCCTGCAAAGGCTCCACATCATTAATCAACGGATAAATCGCGTTGGCCAGTTGAGCCAGATTCCACAGCGCTACCTTGGGTTGATTGCCGAAGCGATAGCGCCGCCCTTGAGCATCGGTAGTGTTGGGTGTCCACTCCGGATCAAACCCTTCCAGCCAACCGTAGGGTCCGTAATCAATTGTCACGCCGAGGATCGACATATTGTCCGTGTTCATCACACCATGCACAAAACCGACACGCATCCAGTGAGCGATCATCTGCGCGGTGGTGCGGCATACTTCTTCAAACCAGGCGATATAGGTCGCTGGCCCCGGCTCACCCAGGTGGGGAAAATCGGCGCGCAGGGTAAAATCCACCAGTTGCTGTAACACATCAAGTTCGTTGCGCGCCGAAAAGATTTCAAAATTACCAAAACGGGTAAAACTGGGCGCAACCCGACACACCACTGCACCCGGCTCCCATTGGGGATTACCGTTGTAAAACATATCGCGCTGTACCTGCTCGCCGGTCAACACCAGACTCAGCGCGCGCGTCGTGGGAACACCCAGGTGAAACATGGCTTCGCTACACAGAAATTCCCGCACGGATGAACGCAGCACCGCCAGGCCATCCGCCGTGCGCGAGTAGGGTGTCGGCCCGGCGCCCTTGAGTTGCAAGGTCCAGTGCTCGCCTTGCTGATTACATACTTCGCCCAGATTAATCGCACGACCATCGCCCAACTGACCGGCCCAATGGCCGAATTGGTGGCCGCCGTAACAACAGGCGTGGGGCTCCATCCCGGGCAATAACCGGTTACCTGCAAATACCTGGGCAAAATTTTCGGTGCGACACTCTTCGGGGCGCAGCCCCACCAGGCTCGCCACTTCCTGCGCATAGGCCACCAGTTGGGGCTGGCGCACCGGTGTGGGATTTACGCGTGAATAGCAGGCACCGATAACCTGGCGACGAAAATTTTCACTGACAGGATCAGCCGGCAGCTCACGCACCAGGCGATTATCAAAACGCAACTGTTCCAGCGTCAACAAGGATGAGGATTCAGAGGGCGGATATGGCGGCATAAGTCAGGCTTCTGTAAAGAAATGAAAACAGGGTGCAGACGGCGGGTACATTTAGCGCACATCATCAACGCATCCTGCGCTATGAGCATAGCGGCACAGAGGTAAAATCCAATGTGGGGTTAAATTAACGCGGATACAAGCACACGTGCTAAATAAAACCCTGCCGCTGTTCGTTTCGACGCGACTATTTTACAATCGGGTGCACCTTCAGTCCCGCCCCGGTTCATGGCTGCATTTCAGGATTCACGACTTATTATGTCTACCGTTCTGCCCGAAAATTCCATTGCACGCTGGTTGTTGGTCTTTGTCCTGATCGCCGCCATTTATTTCTTCAGCGGCTTTGTGGTACCGGTACTCGCTGCGTTGATCATCGGTTTCGCCAGTTGGCCCTTGTATGAACGTCTGTTAAACCGGTGCCATCGCAACAACGTCATGGCAGCCACTATTGCCTTGCTCATCATCTTGACAGTGTTGGTTATCCCCATCGCCCTCGCCTTTTCCTATGCCATCGAAGAAATCAAGATTTGGGTGGAGTGGCTGGTGATCGCCAACCGTGAAGGCGCCGCCGCGCCAGCATGGATCGGTGCCCTGCCCGGTGTGGGCGAATGGTTAACCAATTACTGGAATGAAAATCTGGCCAACCCCCACGACTTGGGTGAATTGGTGCAACTCTTCAGCGGCGAACACATCGGCAATATCTACCGCTGGTTACTCGCACTGAGCGGAAAAGCCTTCGGGTTGATCCTGACCTTGTTATTCATGTTGATCACATTATTTTTTATCTACAAAGACGGCCTGCGGTTAATCGCGCAAGTCGATAAAGTAGGCGACCGCATCTTACCGATTCACTGGCAACGTTTCTCACGCGTCGTGCCTGCGACCGTCAGCTCAACCGTGACCGGTATGGGTTTAATTGCCTTGGGTGAAGGTGTCGTACTCGGCGTTGCCTACGCCATCGCCGGTGTTCCCTCGCCGGTAGCCCTCGGCGTACTCACCGGTTTTCTCGCCCTGGTACCCGGCGGCGCACCACTCGCCTTCACCATGGTTTCACTTTACCTGGTAGGCTCCGGCGATACAGTGGCCGGTATCGGTTTATTTATCTGGGGCTCGGTGGAATTATTTATCGTTGATAAAACCCTGCGCCCGCGCCTGGTGGGTGGTCCGATAAAATTACCTTTTTTACCCACATTTTTTGGTTTGATCGGCGGCGTAAAAACCATGGGTTTTGTCGGCCTCTTTGTCGGCCCCGTATTGATGGCGATTTTGATTGCGATCTGGAAAGAGTGGCTGCATCACATCGATAACAGCTCACGCTCAGAAGAAGATTTATAATTTTTTACTGAACCGAAAGCAGAAGGACGGAGTATGATGCGCGACACGCCGTAAACCCATCCCTGGGGGCTCGACACCGACTTCCTGTCGGTGACGGTCGCGCATCATACTCCGTCCTTCTGCCAGTGCCACACGATAAAAATTACGTTCTCGAATGATGCTGATGGCAATAAATTATTCGATGCCCAGCAATTCAATCTTATAACCATCCGGATCTTCAACAAACGCCAGAATCGTTGTGCCGTGCTTCATCGGCCCCGGCTCCCGCACAATCTTGCCGCCCGCTGCGCGAATTTTTTCGCAGGTTGCATACACGTCATCGCAACCCAGCGCAATATGACCGTAGGCCGTACCCAGTTCATATTTTTCCACGCCGTAGTTATAGGTCAGTTCAATCACCGAATGAGTAGCTTCATCACCGTAACCCACAAAAGCCAAGGTGAATTGTCCTTCCGGATAATCATGCTTGCGCAGAAGCTTCATGCCGAGGATGTCAGTGTAGAACGCGATGGATCGATCAAGATTGCCCACGCGCAACATAGTGTGAAGTAAACGCATAAATCACCTTTACAGATTATTGACCACGAATTGTAAAAGACTACATCAGAAGCGTTGCTGTGCGCTGACAAGCAACTGAAAATCGCTGATGCCGGATTTGGCGGCCAGTGGTGTGGCAAAGTTTACGTGAACCACGTTACCTACGCGAACTTTACTGGAGCTGAAGCGCAAGCCAAAGCCGATGTTGGATAAGTGCGGATTGGGTTGACCGTCTTTATCGCCCCAGGCTTTACCGGCATCGAAAAAGAGCACACCGCCCATACGGACAATATTGAACAGGTGATAATCAGAAAAATAACGTCGCTCAAGCGTGAATAAATAACGCTGGTCGCCGCGCTGAAAATCAGTGGGATAACCGCGCAAACCGGTTTCATCGCCAGCGGTTAATTGTTCGTGTTGTAAAAGATCCTGGCCCACATCGTAGCGAACTCGTGCGTACCAGCGGTTTTTATCATTGATAAAATAATTGTAAGCAATTTCACCACCAATCACCGAACTGTCGTCGCGACCGGAATCCAGGTGGTGGCGGCCATCCATCTCGGCACTCATTTCCAGAATATGGTGGTTGCGCATATCGATCACGTTAGTGATCTTACCTTTGTAGCGCACCATCTCATCCGCACTATCCAAAGAAGTGCCGCCATAACCGATACGAAATTCGGTATTCACCCCCAACGCGATATCTTCTGCGCGCTGGATCTGGTTGACGTTTTTAAATACACCGAATTGATTGTGTAGCGATTGAAAGCCAATCCAGGGGTATACGGCTTTGCGATCTTCCGGAATACCGAGAAGGGTATCGTCTATCTCGTAAAAGGTGTCTTCTTCTTTGGTAAAACCAACCAGAATCCGGCGGGTGTATTCATCATCGACATGGGTCGCAACACCAAAAAACGCTTCCTGGAAAACCTGCTGGTGGCGGTATTCATTAATGACATCACCACCGGAGCGAATCACACTGACCTCGGAAATATCATCCAGCTGAATACCGGTTGCCCAAGGGGTCGCCAATGAATAAAAAGGCTTGGCGACATAGATTGAGCTGTTATCACCATCGCTGGTTTCAGCGAAAGAAAGTTTTACCGATACCGGCTTATTGAGAAAATGTGGATTGGAAAAACTGTAACGGATACTGTTGCGATCTGCTGTTTGTTCGTAACCGATAACCACGCTGTTACCGGACCCCAGAATATTGTCATCGCTGAGCGCAAAACCCGATTCACTGTCATCTGCTTTTTGACTGAACGACACTTGCGGTTCCAACGACCAGGAATCCTGGGTTACCACCAGGATATCAATCTCCTCATCGCAAACGACATCGGGCACGATATAAGCTGTTGATAAATAATTGCGGGTACGCAGGATACGCGCACTTTCCTGAATCATCTTGCGATTAACTTTATCGCCTTCTTTGAACAGCAGTTGGGATTTAACGACGTGGGGTTTGGTATTGACGTGTACCTTGTTTAAAAAACGATACAGGCTGTTGTTTTCATCCGGATTACTTTCATCGAACACATCGATGTTATTGAATGCAATATTGCGAATGGTTTTGCCTTCGTATTGCGCAAAAATATTGGTATCGATACGTGTATTTTTATCGCGGGCAACATCGCCTTCTTGCCAGCCATGCTCAAAGCGAACGCATTCCTGATCCACCTCCTTTGCAGAAATAGACTCCGTTTGCGCCAGCGCCCCAGCACTGAACAGCAACATCGCGCTCACTACTAACCCATTACCCAGGGTCTTGATCATTTTTTGTTCTCTGGAAAATTAACTCGGTATACAGCCAAGCATAAGACAACACAATTTCGATTATAGTGATTGCAAATCATCATCCGGATGATTTTTTTGTTTAAGAGTGTTGGGCCGCGCACATTAACACGAGTCACAGGGCTTCACAAAGACACCGCATCAGTGGTGGTGGAGCTGGTCCTCAACAGGAGCGCTGTGTTGGTGGGGTGGCGTGTTCTCTGCCTCCGGGTGGTGATGGTTGTGTCCGGGACCACCGCCCATCATCGTCCAGACCCCGAAGAAAATAATCAACACCGCAAATCCGATCCGCACACCGCGCGCCTGCAGCAGGCCAGCCAGTTTGCGCGCAGCAAGGCCCGTAGCCAATACCGCAGGCAAGGTTCCCAAACCAAATGCCAGCATCACACCACCGGCCTGGCTGATATCCGCCTGGGCCGCCGCATAGGCGAGTGCGGTATACACCAGGCCACACGGCAACCAACCCCAGATCACCCCCAGCAGCGCTGCCTTGGGCAGACTGTTGACCGGCATCAGAGGCTTGCCCAGGGGCTGCAGGTAAGCCCACAGATAACGCCCCACCCGCTCCAGATAAATCAGCCCGCGCCACCAGTCCGCCAGGTAAAGCCCCATGGCGATCAACAGGGCGCCCGCCACCATGCGCAGCCAGGTTTCACCGGCCCAGCCGCTGAGGGCACCGGCAAATGCACCCAATAACACGCCCATGAGGGTATAACTGCCGACTCGCCCGAGGTTATAGGTCAGCAACAACTGGAAACGACGCTGGCGTGCCTCAGCCGGAATTGCCATGGTCAGTGCCCCCATGATGCCGCCACACATTCCCACGCAATGGGCGCTGCTGAGCAAGCCGAGGGAAAAAGCGGTGAATAGCGGGGCCCAATCAATCATGGGGCGGCTCGGCCTGGCGGGGTGTCGGTTGAGGTACTTTGGATTCAGGCGCAACTTGAGCCGGTTCCGCCAGTGGTGTCGGCTCACCTGGCCCCGTTTTTTTCGGCTTGTCTTCATCAAACAGGATGCGATGGGCCTCGGTGTCCAGGTTGTCGTACTGACCGCTGTGAATCGCCCAGAACAAAAAGCGCAAGGCAATGGCGACGAAGATCAGAGCGATGGGAATCAAAAAATAAAAACTTTCCACAACAAGTGCCGTCAGGGGTGATCCGCCCCTGAGCTGTCACTCAGGCGCAGGGAGTTGAAGATTACGATCAACGAACTGGCCGTCATACCGATTGCCGCTTGCCAGGGAGCAACCCAACCGGCGGCCGCCAGCGGCAAGGCCAGGACGTTGTACGCCAGGGAAAAACGCAGATTCTGCTGGATGATTCGCTTGGTGCGGTGAGCCAATACCACCGCCCTGTGCAATACCTCCAGGTTGTCATTCAACAAGACCGCATCGGCGCGGGTTTGTGCCAGATCCGAAGCGGAGGCCATGGCGATGGAAATATCTGCACCGGACAGAATCGGCACATCATTGATGCCGTCTCCCAGCATCAGCACTTTATCACCCTGAGCCTGCCGCTGGTGCAGGTGCGACAATTTGTCCTCCGGCCGCGCGCCGGCGATAAATTCCCTGATACCCAATGGTTCGGCAAGGGCTGCCACGGCACCGGATTGATCGCCGCTGAGCAATTCCACGGCTATCCCGTCGCGCTGGAAGGCCGCAACCACTGCCGCTGCACCGGGGCGCACCTCATCCTCCAGGGCAATCCAGGCCAGGGGGCCTTGATGGTCGCCCAACAGCAGCCACTGTTGCCGGGTGTCGGGCAGGATCGGGCGCGCGGTATCCGGTGGAAATAGCGCCGCGACAAAATCCACACTTCCCAGGCGATAGCGCACCTCTGGCGCACTCCCCCCCGGCACACCACCCTCTGCCACGTCACCCTCTACCCCGGCCCCGGTGATTTGCCGAACCCGGGTGGCTGGCGGCACATCCTTCAGGTGGCGAAACGCCATCGCCAGGGGATGGTTGGCACTGGCTTCCAGCGCTGCCGCAATGGCCAGGCACCGGGTTTGATCCAGGCTACCGCAGGTGCGCACCTCGGCAATACCAAACTGGCCTTTGGTCAGGGTGCCGGTTTTGTCGAAGATGACGCGATTGACCTGGGTCAGGGCTTCCACCACATGACCGCGCGCCACCAGGAAACCCTGCTTGCGCAAATTGGCGGTCACCGCGCTTAAGGCGGCGGGCATGGCCAAGGCCAGCGCACAGGGACATGTCACCACCAATACTGACAAGGTAACCCAGAGCGCCCGCGCCGGGTCGTACCACCACCAGAAAGCAAAGACCAGCGCGCATACCACCAGCAGGCGCGCAATAAAAAAGCGGGCAATCCGATCAGCCACGGTTACCTGGGCGGGTTTTTCCTCCGCCGCCTGTGCGGCAAGCCGTTCAATGGCCGAGAGCTGGGTCGCCGCGCCGGTTGCCGTCACACTAACCACCAGCGGGCTATCGGTGTTGAGGGTACCGGCAATCACCGCGTCGCCGTGCCGCTTGGTCACCGGCCGGGATTCACCGGTCAGGATCGCCTCAACGGCACTACTCTCACCGGAGGCCACCAGCCCGTCACAGGGAAACGTCTCTCCGGCTTTCACCAAAACGCGATCACCCGGCCGCAGGGTTTTCAGTGGAACCTGTTGCTCGGTGGTGCGGCCTTCCTGCTCGGTGAGGCAACAGGCACTTAGGGGCATCAACTGCGCGAGATTACCAAAGGCCATGCGGTTGCGATGCCGCGCGCGCATCTCCACGTAACGCCCCAGCAACAGGAAAAACGCGAACATGGAGATGGATTCGAAATACACGTCGCCGCCGCCAACGATGGTGGCCCAACCACTGGCGATATAGGCGAGGCCAATAGCCAGGGCCACAGGCACGTCCATCACCAGATGACGACTTTTGATGCTGCGCCAGGCCGATTTAAAAAACGGCCAGCAACTGAAGAACACCACCGGGGTAGCCACCAGAAAACTTTGCCAGCGCAAGAAACTTAACCAGGCATCGGTAGCGCCGGTGTACATACCCACCGCCACCATCATTGCCTGCATCATCGCAAAGCCCGCCACGCCCAGGCGAAACAGGGCTATACGGTTTTCTTTCCTGACCAGGTCCTGTTGTTGTTCATCGGTAGCGGGGCGAGGTTTGTAGCCGATCTCCGCCAGGGCAGCCAGCAGTTCGCTCAGCGGCTGTTGTTGCGCATCCCAGATCAAGGTGCAACGGTGGGTGGTGATATTGATGGTGATTGACTGGACTGCCGGTTGTTTTTTCAGGTGGGTTTCAATCAGCCAGCTGCACGCCGCGCAGCTGATGCCTTCAAGTAACAGGTTCGCCTGGCGCAGTTGGCGCCCTGCATCCAGTTCAAGCACAAAGTCAGCTTGCACATCCGGCAGGTCGTAGATGTCCCAGCGGGTTTGCACCTCTTTGTGCGTGCCCGGGTTATAGGTATCCGGACGCGCGCTGTTCTCGGTACGAAAGCGATAAAAATTTTCCAGCCCGCCATCCACAATGGCCATCGCCACCGCCTGGCAACCCGGGCAGCACATCCATTCCTCTTTATCGGCAATAGTCACCGGAAAATGGGCACCGGCAGGTACAGGCAAGCCACAGTGGTAACAGGGAAGAGGAGTATCGGATGCGGGTATAGACACGGATATGGGCACTTTTCAGGATACGTCAAAGACGGGTTGATCACCGGTGATGTGGATTGACCGGTCCGTCGGGTGCAAGCAAAATCGCGCGGTCATTATAGCCGAGCCCTGCTGATCGCGCAGGCCGAATCATGGCTTCGAGGGTAACTTTTCACCCGGTTGTGCTACACCTATACCGTTACTTCGCTTCAGCCACGACAAAGGATGCGTCCATGCCCTACCGCTTATCGTTGCGCCTGTTAATCCTGCTGCTTGCCTTGTGTCCTGGCCACGCGTTGTTGGCACAGGGCGACACGGCGGAATGGCGTCCGCGCACAGCCTTGATTCTCGGTGGCGGCGGTGCACGGGGTGCTGCGCATATCGGGGTGCTGGAAATCCTTGAACGCGAGCGGATTCCGTTCGACTGTATTGCCGGCACCAGCATGGGCGCCCTGGTGGCTGGCGCCTATGCAGCGGGCTTGTCGCCAGCTGAGATGCGCGCAAAATTAAAAGAGGCCGACTGGACCAATATGTTCCTGGATTCAGCGGATTACTCACAGATGAACTACCGCACCAAGCGCGTGACGCAGGGCCTGCTGCCGGGAGCCGAGGTCGGCTTATCCGACGAGGGATTGCAGATCACCTCGGGGCTGGTGTCCGGTGAAAAAATCAAACTCTTCTTCAACCAGCTGGTGGGCGATGATGTCGGTGGCCGCATGATCGAGGAGTTGCGCCTGCCGCTGGCAATCATCGCGACCGATATCGGCACCGGTGAAAAAGTCGTGCTCAAAAGCGGCAGCCTGACCCATGCCATGCGTGCCAGTATGTCCGTACCCGGTTTTATGGCGCCGGTAGAATACGAAGGCGCAAAACTGGTGGACGGCGGCCTGGTGGATAACGTGCCGATCCAGGTGGGGCGCGAGCTGTGCAACGCCGAACGGGTGATTGCCGTCGACGTGGGAACACCACTGAAACCCGCCGACAACGTGAACTCTTTGCTGAGCGTCACCGTGCAGATGATCGGCATCCTCACGCGCCAGAATGTGGCCCACGCCATCGCCAGCCTGGGCAGTAATGATATTTATATCACCCCGGATTTGGGCGATATCACAGCCACCGAATTCGCCCGCTACAAACAGGCGGCCGATCTCGGTTACGCCGCCGCCGAGGCGCGGGTTGCCGACCTGCAAGCCTTCAGCGTCACGCCGCAGGACTACACCGCATGGCGAGCACAACGGCGCGATGAACGGGAACTGATCACCACCATCGATACCATCACCATTGCGCCCCTGACGCGCGTTAACCCGATCTTTGTGCGGCAATTGATTCGCCAACAGGAAGGTGAGGCCCTGGACCGTGAGCAACTGGAGGTGGATTTAATTCGCATTTATGGCATGGGCGGTTTTGATAACGTGGATTATCAAGTGCAGCAGATCGATAGAAAAAATAATCTCACCATCCTCGCGCGCGAAAATAAAGCCTCGTCGGATTACCTGACCTTTGGTTTCAGCATCAACGAAGAGCGGCGTGAGGGTTCCAGCGTGAATTTGCGTACAGCGTTTCGCAATGTCTGGCTGAATCGCTACGGCGGTGAATTGTTTGCGGTGATGGATCTCGGCAGTAATTCCTCTTTTGAAGTGGACTTTTATCAACCACTCAATCAACGCCAAAGCTGGTTTATTGAACCCAGCTACGTGACGCAACGGGATGAAATCAGTATTTATCTGGACAACGAAAAAATTGCCGAGTACGACCTGAAGACGGATTATGCCCAACTATTGATGGGCAGGAACATCGGCATTTGGGGGCAAGCGAGGATCGGTTGGCGGCAATACCATACCCGCGGCCGCTCGCAGATCGGTGTGGTCGAGTTACCAGATATCGACGAGCGTTACGATGGCTGGGTCGCCGAGACGGTCTTTGACGGACGTAACCGGTTGTATTTTCCCTCCAAAGGCTGGAGCGGCGGCATCAGCTATTTTGAATCCGCCGAACAGGATTATCGCAAGGTCAAAACAGAGCTCAGCGGCACTTATATGGCAGGTGATTATGTCTGGGGAATGCGCACGTCTTATGTCACCGCTATTGACGATGAACTGCCGTTATTCGACGCGGAATTATTGGGTGGTTTTTTAAATTTATCCGGCTACGCCACCGAACAAATCTGGACCAACGGCGCTTTCTATTCACACCTGCGCGCTGAAAAAATTATCGGCCATATGCCGCTGGGTTTAAGCGGCGATCTGCGCATGGGGCTTGCCGTCGAAGGGGCAAAACTCGAAGAGCCCATCAATCTGGGCGAAGAAGACGAGTGGCTGGATTCTGCGATTGTGTATTTCGGTGGTGAGACGCCGCTGGGGCCGGTGTATCTCGGTTATGGTTTTACCT
>DATJLH010000144.1:0-5984 GCA_035490615.1 Cellvibrio sp. | reverse complement strand
AACGAACCCGTCATCTGCGCAAAGGCTTCAGTATTTTCATTAAGGCGTTTCATCCAGACGCTGCTGAAGCTGAACAATAGACAGGACAACAGGATGCCACCAATGCCATAGATCCCATCGCGATCAATGCGCAACTGGCCATAAAAAATAACCAATAGCCCTGACAGCGCCACAACCAATGCCATGAGTCGCCGAAGGGTGAAAGGGTTTTCGCGCAAAATCAACAGCGACAGAACACCTGTAACGAAAGGCGACATAGCGAAAATCACCGCCACCAAACCCGAAGGAATAAATTGTGCCGCCCAATAGACGACCGGCATATTGGGAAAAATGCCGATAGAACCGGCCAGATAGACTTTCCAGGCACCGGGAGGAAATAACTGCCGGCGCAGTGCGAACACTATCGGCAATGCAAATGCCACAGCAATCATCATGCGCGCGAGTGCAGCGGCAATAAAGCTGATGCTATCGCTACTCCATTGAATAGCCAGGGGAGTTGTTGCCCAAATGAGCACCACTAAAACATACGCCAGAAAAACTGCCACGATAAAGCTCCTTATCATTAATACAGCTTATTAATGCAGCGACGCGGTTAGCTGACCCCGGGATTTTTTTATGGAAATAAAAAAGGCCGCAGGGAGATCTCGCTGCGGCCTTTGTTGAAAAAGTTTTCTATCGACTATTCATCAAACTCCGCAAACAAGACCACGCGTGCCACCCAATGGGCGACATGCAGTGCGCGGATTCGTAGTGCGGATTGTGTAACAGACATAGCCATTCATCTTTGGGTGAAAAGAGCAATGACTCTAAAGGAAAGCGGTGCGGATAACAACAGCCCACGAGACAAAAAATGGGATAAAAATGAACCGGGTTTTACTCTCATTTATCCGTCCACTGGACAAGGCGGCATCTATGATTTCACCAACACATACAGTAGAGTGACTCCACCTTATAAAAGAGCCAATGCCTGGCTCCTGTATGATGACCTGCCTGAACATGATGAAGACTTTTCTGGTCGGCGGCGCCGTCCGCGATAAACTGCTGGGCTATCCTTCCAGCGAAAAAGATTGGGTCGTGGTCGGTGCCACGCCGAAGATCATGGAAGCCCAGGGCTTTGTGCCAGTGGGCAAGGACTTTCCGGTCTTCCTCCATCCACAAACCCGCGAAGAATATGCGCTGGCGCGCACAGAGCGTAAGACCGGTCACGGCTACGCTGGCTTTACCTTTTATTGTGCGGAAGATATCACCCTGGAAGACGATCTGCGCCGCCGGGATCTCACCATAAATGCCATCGCTGAAGACGCACAGGGCAATATCATTGATCCCTATAATGGCCGCCGCGATCTGGAACAAAAAATCCTGCGGCATGTGTCGCCCGCCTTTGCAGAAGATCCGGTGCGCATTTTACGCATTGCCCGCTTTGCCGCACGCTACCACCATTTAGGCTTTCGCATTGCGGAAGAAACCCTGGCATTGATGCGTTCAATGGTCGTCAGCGGCGAAGCGGATCACCTGGTGGCCGAGCGGGTCTGGAAAGAAACGCAACGCGCATTGGGAGAAACATCAGCCGATGTGTTTATCCGGGTGTTACGCGATTGTGGTGCCCTTGCGCGTATTCTGCCGGAGCTGGACCGCTTGTTCGAGATGCCGGTGCAAGATGCACATCAGCCCGCTGCGGACCTTGGCTCCCTCGCGTTATTGAGCTTACAACAGGCGAGTCAACTCAGCCCTGATCCCCTCGTTCGTTTTGCCACCTTGCTACATGCGTTGAACGATGGCTTGCCAACAAACCCCGAAAACAATACCTCTGCAATTCATGCGCTTTGCGAACGTATAGCGGCACCTAAAGAGTACCGGGAGCTGGCCGTGCTGGTGGCAGAATTTCATGTTCACTGCCATTGCGCGCAAACATTGGAGCCTGAAATGGTATTAACCTTGTTGTTGCGTACCGATGCCTTTCGCCGACCACAACGTTTTGAGAACTTTTTATTATGCTGTGAAGCCATCGCTCGCAGTCGTGACCGAGCGTTAGCACATTATCTTCCCGCAGATTTTTTGCGTGAGGCGTTACAGGCCTGCCTGGCGATCGACCTCAAGGCTATCGCGGCACAAGGCTTAACGGGCAAAGCCTTCGGTGATGAGCTGGACCAACAACGCCTGACCCACATTCAACAACTGCGCACGATGGGAACACACTGACACACTATGGAAAATCTTTTATCGACATCGTCTGATTCACGTCCCGTTGCATTAATAACCGGTGGAGCCCGTCGTATCGGCGCAGCCATTGCTGAAAGCCTTCACCAGGCGGGTTTCAACATTGCACTGCATTACCGTCATTCAGGGAAGGAGGCTCAAGCAATGGTGGACAAACTGAATCAACAGCGCTCGAATTCCGCTCTTGCCGTTGCCGCCGACCTGAATCACCTCCAGGAAATTCAACACCTGGCTCACGCCCTATTGCAACAATGGCAACGGCTCGATGTGTTAATTAATAATGCGTCCAGCTTTTTTCCTACACCGGTAGCCAATGCCAGTGAAGCGCAATGGAATGATTTAATGAACAGCAACCTGAAAGCGCCGTTTTTTCTCGCGCAAGCCTTTGCCGCCGAGCTGCAGCAACGCAGGGGCTGCATTATCAATATTGCGGATATCCACGCAGATCGCCCACTCAAACAACATCCGATCTATTGTGCAGCCAAAGCGGGCAATGTGATGCTCACCAAATCCCTCGCGCGGGAACTCGCTCCACAGGTGCGGGTCAACGGCATTGCGCCAGGCGCTATACTCTGGCCGGAACAGGACAACGGACTGGATGACTCAACACAGCAGGAGATCCTGCAAAAAATCCCCCTGGCACGCAGCGGCAGCCCCGAGGACATTGCGCGGGCGGTCAGATTTTTGGTTCAGGATGCGCCTTACATTACCGGTCAGATCATCACGGTGGACGGTGGACGCAGCCTCTGCAATTAACGTGTTGCCCCGCACAATTAACCCAAACAAAGACTGGCACCTGTATTAAAAACCGCTAAGCTACATAGCAATGACTTTACTAGCGAGGTTACATTCTCAATGTCGCGTCTGCTCATCGTGGTTGAATCTGAACAGGACTGGGCGCCCTACTTTCCCAGTGAACATGTCATCACGTTCGACAACTATCTGCAACTCAGCACCACCAAAACCAATCGTACCCGTGTGATCAATCTGTGCCGTAAATTCGGCTACCTGAGCAAAGGCTATTACTGCTCACTATTGGCAGAAGCGCGCGGTCATTCGGTTATTCCTTCGGTCAAGACGCTTAATGACCTGCGCAACCAGCATTCCTTTGCCATCATCCAGGAACACCTGCACAACCACTCCGAGAAGTTCCTTAAAAAACTGGCATCACGCGAAGAACCCAAGTTAGCGTTCTGGATTTTTTTTGGTGAGAGCAGCGTACCGGAACTGCAAAAGCTGGCACGGGAATTATTTGAGCAGCAGCCCTGCCCGATAATGCGCGCTGAACTGGAATGGGACGGCAGCTGGCGAGTGAGCAGCCTGAAAGTCACCGCCCTGCACAGCTTGAAGCTGGACGCCGAGCAGGAGGCTTTTGCCAATGCACTTGATCATTTCAGCGCGCAACTCTGGCGCAAACAAAAAACGCAGAAGATCAGCCGCTACGATATGGCCATACTGGTCAACCCTGAAGATCCTCTGCCGCCCAGCGATGAAAAAGCGCTGAAAAAATTCGTGAAGATTGGCAACAAACTCGGTATTCAGGTGGACTTTATCGGGCGCAAGGATATTCGCAAACTGCCGGAATACGACATGTTATTTATCCGCGAAACCACCAATATCAATCACCACACCTTTCAGTTTGCCTGCCGCGCCGAGGCGGAAGGGCTGGCGGTAATGGATGACTCCCAATCCATTATTCGTTGCACCAACAAAGTGTATCTGGCCGACCTGTTTGCGACGCGCGGCATTCCCACACCCAAGACCCGCCTGATTTCCAATCAATCGCCGGCCATTCTCGACAAGATTGCGGAAGAGCTGGGCTTCCCGTTAATCCTTAAAATTCCCGATGGCTCTTTTTCGCGCGGCATGGTGAAAGCCGAAGATCGTGCAGCCCTGGATAAAGGTGTGGCGGAATTGTTAAAGCATTCGGCCTTGTTGCTTGCCCAGGAATTTGTCTACACCGATTTTGACTGGCGTATCGGGGTGCTCAACGGAAAACCTTTGTATGCCTGCAAATATTTTATGGCGCGTGACCACTGGCAGATTTACGACCACAACAATAAAAGCGATCCCTCCGGCGGCTTCGTTACCATGCCAACCTATGAAGTACCCAAGGCGGTTATTAATACCGCCATCAAAGCGGCCAGCATGATCGGCAATGGTTTGTATGGTGTCGACCTGAAGCAGTTAAAAGATCGCGTGGTGGTGATTGAAATTAATGATAACCCCAGCATCGACGCCGGCGTAGAAGATGAATTTATCGGTGATGAGCTTTACCACATGATCTTGCAGGAGTTTATCCACCGCGTACAAAAAATTCGCCACTTGAAAGAAGAATTATCTTTCTAGCACCGTAAGGACTTTGGGATGATCAAAACGCTACTGCTCACCGCAGAGGAGAATCTTATCAAGGGCGGCACTGAGCTGATTGAGCGCTGGCGACATGAAGAAAATACTTATATATGGATAGACCTGGAAGGCGAGTCTCCTGAAGATGAACGCCAGATGCTCGAATCACTCGACTGCCATCCTCTGGCTATTGAAGATGTGCAACGTTTTCGCCACCCCCCCAAAACAGAAGCCTTTGAAAACCATACCCTGATCCTGTATCGCGGGATTACCCAGTTCAACGAAGACCTGACGATAGAACAAATGACCATTGCGTTGTTTGTCGGTGAACGCTGTGTGATCAGTTGTCACCAACGGCCCTCCACCGGTGTGCGCCACGGCTGGGAGATGGCTGGCAAAGGCACATCACTCAGAAGCCCTGCGTTACTTGCCGTCAGCACCATGCATTATTCCGTGGGGCGTTATCTGGAGGCCGTGCTGGCCTTCGAGCCAAGCCTGAATGAATTGGAAGACTGTATGCAGGAGCGTCCTAATGATGAAACCATGCGCGAGCTGATTGCTTATAAATCCCGCTTGCGCAAACTACGCCGCATCTTCAGTTACCACGAGCGCCTCGCTACCAATCTGCTGAAAAATATTCCTCAAGCCTGGATTGACGAAGACGGCGACATTGAACATGCCTTGCAGGATTTATTTGAACGGTGCGAACGCTTACACGGTTTGTGCACCATGTATTACGAAATTTGTGGCGACTTGATTGAGGGTTACCTTTCTATCTCCTCGCACATGCTGAACAACACCATGAAGGTGCTGACCATTATCACGGCGATTTTTGTTCCTTTAACCTTTATCGCCGGCATCTATGGGATGAATTTTGAAAATATACCCGAGCTAAAGATGCAGTATGGCTACTTCTATGCGTGGGGAGCCATGCTGCTGGTTGCTACCAGCTTCGGTTGGTTTGCTTATAAAAAATGGTTGTAGAAATATCGGAAAGTGTTAACGCATCCATAAGATGGAAAAGGTGGCGCGATTTTTATACTTGGCACGCCAATAATGCACACCGAAAATTCCATTGCGCAAAAATATAATGATTAATTGCTCCAAATCAAATAGCCCTTGGCTAACACGCTCATAATTCAGCCGTTCCTACCCAGGTTAGTTAACCATCATGACGGAGGTTGTTTATGAATCTTATACCGCGCAACTCACTTTTTGACGTGGACCAATTACTCGAAAACTTTTGGACACCGTTAAGAGCTGGCCCCGGAATCTCCTTTTCACCCCGCGTTGATATCAACGAGAAAAAAGATCGCTTCGAAATTACCGCTGAGTTACCCGGTGTCGAGAAAAAAGATATTCAATTAACACTGGAAAATGGAATGCTTTCAATAACCGCTGAAGCGCGCCAGGAAAGC
>DATJLH010000143.1:0-2514 GCA_035490615.1 Cellvibrio sp. | reverse complement strand
CCTTTAAACACCGCCTGGGCCATTTGTTTGCGATAAGCCGACGAACCCAGTTTCTGCGCTTCTTCCGGGTTGGAGATAAATCCGGTTTCCACCAGGATGGATGGAACATCCGGTGATTTAAGCACCATAAACCCGGCCTGCTCTACATGGCGCTTGTGCAACCGCGCGATGTTGCCCATGGAATTCAATACGTGATTGCCCACTTGCAAGCTGGAATTCAGCGTGGCGGTCATGGAAAGATCAACCAGCACACCCGCCAGTATTTCATCTTTGTCTTCCAGGCTGATGCCACCCACACCGCCGATCAGGTCCGCTTCATTTTCCCGTTGCGCCAGGAAACGCGCCGTTTCACTGGTAGCACCGTGACGCGACAACGCGAACACAGAGGCACCGCGCGCGGAGGATTTGTGGAAAGCATCCGCATGGATAGAAACAAATAAATCTGCTTGCATATTGCGCGCGATATCGCGGCGCTTTTTGAGGGGAATAAAATAATCGCCGGTGCGCACCAGCTTGGCGGTAAATCCGCGCTCTGCATTGATCGCAGCCACCAGTTCTTTACTGATAGCGAGGGTGACATCTTTTTCACGCAACCGCTTGGGGCCGATAGCACCCGGATCTTCGCCGCCGTGGCCGGCATCCACCGCAATAATAATATCCCGCTCACCAGCCACGGACGCCTGGGTTTTTACGGCTGCCTGGGGCGATACCGCCGGCACGGGCACATTATCCGCCGCCGGCGTGGCCGCCGGTTTAGCTGGTGTGGTGGCTGTAGGTGTGGTTGTAGCAGCAGTTTGCTCCGGCACTATATCGTAGAGATCCAACACGAGACGATCACTGTTGCCGGCGAAAGGTTTGAGTAAAAAACTGCGCGGCTGCACCCTGGTTTTCAAATCAAACACAATGCGGATGTCAGTCTGGTTTTGTACGGCGGTGCGAATCTGGACAACCGGTGTATCTGCCAGGGGTAATTCCTTTGGGTCTGCCTTTAATGCGGCACCGGGAATGTCGAGCACCAGGCGTTCGGGATTACCCAAAGGCGCAATCACATGATCCACGGGACCACTGAGGTCGAGCACGATGCGGGTGTGATCCGGCGCGCGCCAGATACGCATACCTTCGATAACGGCCGCATTAACGAGGGGAGACAGGAACACCAGACCCACACAAAGCAGGCCGAATAGCGGGGACAAGATTCTGGTAATGCTCTGCAACAACGCTTTACTCTCTGGCTATTATGGTGGGAAGCGAGCTTCCCCTGTGACAGCATGGATATCAAAAGGGTCACTGACAGGGTGCGCGCACCCCGAGCCACTGCGGCAAAACCTGGTAAAAGTATAGGCCAAGGTTAATTGAATGTGATGGCCTGCCGCAAATGCGATCACTCTACCCAATCGGGATGCACAGCTCCAGTAAAAAATACGCGGGCTACCGCGCAAATTAACTCCCACAAGTGTGAATACCTTGTCAGCAAGATTTCCATAAAAGCACCTATACTGCTGGAGGTCTGTTTCATAACCCACTTTTTACCGATTTTCCGCCACGGGATTATTACCATGCATGTCTTTCGTCCTTTCTCAGTCAGGCATTTGGCCTGCCTCTCCTGCGGGCTGTTATCCCTCGGCGCATTGCCGGCGAACGCTGTGAATTACGGTATTTATGATGCGCGCGGCCTGGCGATGGGCGGTACAGCAGTCGCGGCTGGCAATACGGCACAGGCGCAGTTTTATAATCCGGCCCTCTTGTCTTTCCATGACGAAGACGAAGACGAATCGCGCGATGGCCGCATTATGTTTCCGCATATCGTGGCCCAGTTTTCCGAGACGGTTGAAACCGCCCTCGAAGCCGCCGATGACGAACTTGATGATCAGTTGCGCCTTGCTGTCAATAATTTCAACGCAAACCCCGGCAGCGAAAGTGCCGGCGCCGTCGCCACGGTATCGCGCGATATGAATGAATTGCTCGATCAATTGGGCAACCAGGACCTGAACCTGGATGCATTTGTCGGCTTTTCGGTGAGTGAACCGAGCAAACGCGAAGGCGGTGCGTTTTTCTTCGGCGTACGAGCCCTGGGTGCCGGGCGAGCCGACATCAATGACACCGATAGAGAACTGTTGAACCAATATATTGAAGCCATGGATGTCGTAGCGGCGGGCGGTGACCTCGGCAGTATCAATCCCGCACTGCTGGACGAGAACGGCAACCTGCGTGATCCGGTGGACGAGCTAACCTCCAGCGGCGATGTCAGTGCTCTGACTATCGGAGAATGGGGCGTTGCCCTAGCCAAGGAGTTCGAAGTGGATGGTCACGATATTTCGTTTGGCATCACGCCCAAGCTGCAACGGGTCGACGCCTATCGGGATACGGTGGATGTCAGCAGCGGTATCACCAGCAGCGATGACGGGGCGCGACGTTTTTCCGATTCGCAAAAGACCCACATCACCGTCAATGCCGATGTGGGTATCGCGGCATTGATTGAAGGTCATTACCGCTTGAGTGTCGCGGTGAAAGATG
>DATJLH010000142.1:0-7039 GCA_035490615.1 Cellvibrio sp. | reverse complement strand
CCAGCTGGCGCTTATAGGTTTGCACCTGGGCGTCAATAAAATTAAATGCGTTCAGGCTTTCCTGGCGTTTTTTGCTGGCACTGTTTTCGATAAAGACGTTGATAATTGTATTGAGGGTTTCAAACGAGTTATCCGGATCATCGGATACAAACGAAATGCGAAAATAATTATTTTGTTCCGAACGCACATCAAGGCCACCACGAATCGCGCGAATGATGCGATCCTGTTGTTCCGGTGGCGTATCTTTGGTGATGAACCCGCGCTGGCGCGCTACCGTTTCCATGATGCCGCGGGTGTAGATAATTTCCCGCGCTTGCACCGAACGGTCAATAGAAGTCACTTCCGCACGACCGCGCAACAGGGGTTCCAGAATATTGGTTTCATCGGCGAATAACAGTGCACTGGTTGCATAATTCTTGGGCCACATCACCCCGACCAGCAACACCAGAGCACTCACCAGAATAAACAGGAGCACGCACCAGAAGCGAAAGCGGATCAACTCCGCTTTCAACGCGAGCAAGATATCTTTAATAAACGCCGTATCCATGAATCCTCACCAGCTGTAGGGTTGTCACGACAACCGTCAGAAAGAGCGCTCCGGCACCGTTACAATATCCGAAGGCTGCAGCGGATAATTGGTGCTGACATCACCCTTGTTGACCAGATCATTCAAACGTACCGGGTATACTTTTACGGTACCGTTTACTTTGCGATAAAGCTTTGCGCCATTCCCGGACGCAAATTCGTTAGTCCCACCGGCGAGTAATACGAGATCCAATACCGTCATGCCTTCGCGGTAGGGAATAGATTGCGGGTTGTTCACCGCGCCGGTAATGCGCACGCGACGCTGGAAATCCGAACTGCTGGGGTTGGTGACAATGACGGTTACCTGCGGACTGCGCACATAATTGGTGAGCCCCTTGACGATGTTGTCCGATAGCTCCGTGGTGGTCAGGTTAGCCGCTGCGATATCGCCAATCAGCGGCATGGAAATTTTTCCATCCGGACGCACAGGTACAGATACCGATAATTCCGGATTGCGCCACACGTTGATATCCAGCGCATCGCCTACACCGATCCGATATTCCTCCAGTACGCCCGCACCATCGCTCGCCGGTGGTGCAACGGTTTTATTACCGGAGCACGCGCCGATCAAAGCGCCTATCATCATCACGCTGATCAACCAGATAAACTTTTTCACGCTCTCACTCCTTCATCGAGTTTGTGGCAGCAGGTAAATTAATGCACGCCCTTGCCTAACAGAATAATTTCCACCGTCTGGATCATGATTAACATGTCCATCAGAAAACTGTGGTTCTTGGTGTAGTACAAATCGTATTGCAATTTATTCTTGGCATCTTCAACGGATGCGCCGTAGGGATATTTCAGTTGCGCCCAGCCCATCAGGCCGGGCTTCACCTTGTGGCGCATGTCGTAAAAGGGTATTTGCTTGCCCAGGTCGCTGACAAATTCCGGGCGCTCGGGGCGCGGGCCCACAAAGCTCATGGAACCGGTAAGCACGTTGTACAGCTGGGGAAGCTCATCGAGGCGAGTATTGCGAATGAAAGCGCCGACACGGGTCACACGGGAATCATTTTTTTGTGCCCAGATCGCCTTGCCGCCGGCTTCAGCATCCTGACGCATGCTGCGAAACTTATAGATACGAAAGGTTTTGCCGTTTAATCCGACGCGCAGCTGGTGATACAGGATCGGGCCGGGGCTGTCGAGCCTTACCGCCAGAGCGGTCAATAACATAAACGGCCAGAGCACCAGAAAAAACAGCGAGGCCAAGGCCAGGTCAAACAGGCGCTTGGCAATAGAACGCCGTTTCGAATATTTGAAACCGTCGGAAAACAACATCCAGCTGGGCTTGAGTAAGGTGATATCGATCTTGCCCAATTCGCGCTCACAAAAACTCAGCGCATCGCTCGACGGCACACCCGCCAGTTTACAATCAATAAATTCATTCAGTGGAAATGAGCCGCCTTCACCGCGACGGCGCTCATTGGGCGAGACAACAATTTCAGAAATTTGATTTTGTTTAACGAAACTTAACCAGTCTTGTGGTTCGTCGATCAACAGCTTCGGATCAACCTCCACCGGCTCGCGCGCATTGGCGACACACCCGGCAATTTGCACACCCAACACATCAACTTCCGGCGCAAGATCCTGCAACAGGGTTTTGGCCCGCTCGCCGGCACCGTACAAAATGACCCGGCGTTTCAATTTGGCCGTATCGACGACAGCCAAAAATAACCAGCGCGTAATAAATACCAGAACCGTTGCAATGATTACGCCCCAAAAAATAAAACTCTGGTTGATTAAATCACCGGGGGTCATCAGGTTTAATAAAAACAGGGCGACACTGCCGAGCAAAAAGAAACTGACCAGGGTGCGCAGCATCATGCTCGCATTGCCTTCGCGCACCATCGCAGAATAGACACCCATCGACAGCGTACAACAGCTCATGACCGCCGAGAAAACCAGGACAGGAAACCATTGGAATACGATCGTCTCCGAGTCCACCTGGTCGCGTGTGATATAGGCGTCCACCCGCTGTGCCAGCCACGCGGCCAACATCAGTAACAATGCCTCGGCAATCCCGAGGTAGAGATAAGGCAGATGAACGTAGTGTTTGCTCAGACGAATATACGACAAAGCTTAATCCTTTTAAGCGGCTGTTATTGAACGCAAAATGAGCCGGCATTATAGCGGGTTTTGTGACAAATACTCGACTACTCAGACTGCGATTGGAACGCTTATTTACAGAGTGTCGGAATTCATTACAGGTCGCTGTGCAGCTTTACATTTTCACGCACGGTGCCATACAAAAAACGCCATCAAATGTGGTAACTTAGCCGCCCACTGGATCAACTGAACGCCCAAGGAAATTCACCCATCATGTTTGCCAGCAACCCCACCCTTTGCATCATCGGTCTCGGCTATGTCGGCCTGCCTCTGGCGGTCGAATTCGGCAAGAAAATTACCACTATCGGATTCGATATCAATCAGCACCGGATCGACGAATTGCGGCGCGGTGTCGACCATACCTTAGAGCTGGATGCGGCCGAACTCAACGAAGCGAAATCCTTGCGTTACACAACGCACGAAGACGACATCAAAGGTTGTGATGTTTACATCGTCACGGTGCCCACACCGATCAATGACAGCAAGCAACCTGACCTGACGCCGCTGGAAAAAGCCTCGCAACTGCTGGGGCGGGTGATCGGCAAGAACAGCATCGTGGTGTTTGAGTCCACGGTATACCCCGGTTGCACTGAAGAAATCTGTGTCCCGCTGATCGAGCGCGGGTCGGGCCTGGTGTTTAACCGCGACTTTTTTGCCGGCTACAGTCCCGAGCGGATCAACCCCGGCGACAAGCAACACCGGGTACACAACATCACCAAGATCACCTCCGGTTCTACACCGGAGGTCGCCGAATATGTCGATCAACTGTACCGCAAAATCGTGGTGGTCGGCACGCATAAGGCCAGCAGCATCAAGGTGGCGGAAGCAGCCAAGGTAATCGAAAATACCCAGCGCGATATCAACATTGCGCTAATCAACGAGCTGGCACTGATCTTCAAACGCCTGAATATCGACACGCTGGAAGTGCTTGAAGCGGCCGGCACCAAATGGAATTTCCTGCCCTTTCGTCCCGGCCTGGTGGGCGGCCACTGTATCAGTGTTGACCCTTATTACCTCACCCATAAAGCACAGCAGGTCGGTTATAACCCCGAAGTGATTGTGGCTGGCCGGCGCATCAATGACGGCATGGGCAATTTTATTGCGGATTCGGTGGTGAAATTGATGACCCAGCGCAAGACCCACGTGGTGGATTCCAACATCCTGATCATGGGCCTGACCTTCAAGGAAAACTGCCCGGATTTGCGCAATACCCGCGTCATCGACATCATCCACGAACTGCAAAAATACAATGCGAATGTGCATGTGTACGACCCCTGGGCAGATAAAGCCGAGGCCCAACATGAATATGGCCTGGATCTGATTGATAAGCCCCAGTCAGGGGGGTACGATGCGGTCATTCTGTGTGTCGGCCACCAAAAATTTCGTGAACTCGGCGCCGACGCAATTCGTGCCTTCGGCAAACCCAACCATGTGCTCTTCGATGTCAAACACATCCTGCCTAAAGAGGCAGTGGACGCACGCTTGTAATCAATTAAGGATTTCCCATGAAAGTGTTAGTGACCGGCACCGCCGGATTTATCGGTTCCAGCCTGGCCAAACGTTTATTGGCGCGCGGTGATGAAGTGGTCGGTGTCGATAATCTTAACGATTATTACGATGTGCAAATCAAAAAAGACCGCCTCGCACAATTGTTGCCGCAATCCGGCTTCACCGATGTGCGCGCCAACATTGAAGACAAAGCCGCCATCGACAAGATTTTTAAGGAACACAAACCGGATCGCGTGGTGAACCTGGCGGCCCAGGCGGGTGTGCGTTACTCGTTGATCAACCCGCACGCCTACATTGATTCCAATATCACCGGCTTTTTAAATATTCTGGAAGCCTGTCGCCATATCGGCACCGAACACCTGGTGTATGCGTCCAGCAGCTCTGTGTACGGCGCCAACACCGCCATGCCGTTTTCCGTGCACAACAACGTGGATCACCCGGTCAGCCTGTACGCCACCAGCAAAAAAGCCAACGAATTGATGGCACATACCTACAGCCATTTATTCAACATCCCCACCACCGGCTTGCGCTTTTTTACCGTGTACGGTCCCTGGGGCCGCCCGGATATGGCGTTATTTATTTTCACGAAAAAAATTCTCGCCGGCGAACCCATTGATGTATTCAACTTCGGCCATCACCGCCGCGACTTCACCTACATCGACGACATCGTCGAAGGCGTGATCCGCACACTTGATCGTGTCGCACCGGCCAACCCGCAATGGAACGGCGACACACCGGACCCCGCCACCTCCAAAGCGCCGTACCGCATCTACAACATCGGCAGTAATAATCCGGTGGAATTGTTGCGTTACATTGAGGTGCTGGAAGATTGCCTCGGCAAAAAAGCGATCAAGAATTTATTGCCCTTGCAACCCGGCGATGTACCGGACACCTACGCCGATGTCGACGCGCTGATTGAAGACGTTGACTACAAACCCACCACGCCAGTGGAAACCGGCATCGACAATTTCGTGAAGTGGTATCGCGATTATTACAAGGTATAAAGGCAGAGGTTATGAAAACACACGCAGTGACGCACGCCATGACCGTCGACGTGGAAGACTACTACCAGGTCGCCGCCTTCGCCAAGGTCGTCAAGCCGAACGAATGGTCGCAATGGCCGTCACGGGTGGAAGACAACACGGATAAGTTGCTGCAACTGTTCGACGACGCCGGGATCAAGATCACCTTCTTTATCCTCGGCTGGGTGGCGGAGCGCCACCCAGAGCTGGTTAAACGCATCCACGCCCAGGGCCATGAAATTGCTTCCCACGGCTACAGCCACCAGCTGATTTACACCCAGACACCGGCCGTCTTCCGCGACGAAACCGCGCGCTCAAAGCAGATACTGGAAGGCATCATCAATACCCCGGTGACCGGCTACCGCGCCGCCAGTTATTCGATCACCCGCAAATCGCTCTGGGCGCTGGATATCCTCGCAGAGCTGGGCTTCACCTGGGACTCCAGCATCTTCCCGACACGCCACGACAATTACGGCATCCCCGGCAGCCCGGAAGCCCCCTACACCATCGTAACCAGCAGCGGCGCCCGCCTGACGGAATTCCCGCTCACGACCGCCAAGGTACTCGGGCAAGCCATACCCGCCGCGGGCGGCGGCTACTTCCGCCAATACCCCTACGCCCTGTCGCGCTGGCTGTTCGACCGCGCCAGCCTCAACCAGACCAAACCGCAAATCTTCTACCTGCACCCCTGGGAGATCGACCCGGACCAACCGCGCATCCCCAACGCCAGCTGGTTCTCCCGCTTCCGCCACTACACCAATCTCAAGCGCTGCCTGCCGCGCCTGGAACGCATGATCGACGACTTCCCGTTCGGCACCATCAGCCAGAGCCTGGGCTCCGTCGCCATCAGCCAGACCCTGACGCTGCAAGACCTGGCCGGATCACCGGAAAATATCGTCTCAACCAAATTGGCCATGGACTCAGGCCGCCGAGACAAGTAAAATCGCCGACCTTCTGGAAGCTATCGGTTTCCAGCGCCCGAGGTTTAACCGGGTGAAGAAAACGTTATAGAAATCATCTCCAGCACCCGTAGCTCAGCTGGGTGAGGCAAGCGTTTTGCGAAACATGTTTCGCGCGCAGCCGAACGCCAGCCAACCTGTTGGCTGGCAGGACCCGAGCCTGGCGAGGGGAGTAGCGGCAGTGCGAAGCACTGCTAGAACGACCAGCACATGATGGTCTTGTTTAGAAAATCAGTTTCCAGCACCCGTAGCTCAGCTGGATAGAGTAGCGGCTTCCGAAGCCGTTGGTCACAGGTTCGAATCCTGTCGGGTGCGCCATTTTTCCCTTTCCCTCCTTTAAACTCCACGCACCTCTCTAGAACTCATAAATTTCATTAGGGTAAATATTTGGGATTTCCATTGCGGTAACGCAAATACAGGACATCTACAATCTTGTTGCTTTTGATGCGCATCAATGTCCTTCGACAAAATGGATCTTTACCTATGGCACTCCCAAGAACCGACAAAAAACTCTATGAAAAAGACCGTATTGATTTGGCTGTAGATCATTTTGCCAGACTCGAAAAGCCCACGAGGGGTGACTTGAACCGTGTTAGGGTAATTGCACAAGTTGAGCAGCGCTTAGATGAATATCGCGCAGCAACAGCTGGAATGAGCATTGATGAGCTGCAGGATGAAATGCATCAATCCAGCTTGTTGGCTCATTTCATGAGCGCATCCGGTAACCCTAGACCTCACCCCAAATGCCACGCTCACGCTATTATCTCAGGAGCCCACAAGTATGCTGCCGAATTAAGAGCTATTATGGCTTGGTTAAAATTGCGGATTGACGATCCAGACAATGGATGCTGGCTTCCCGAA
>DATJLH010000141.1:0-7100 GCA_035490615.1 Cellvibrio sp. | reverse complement strand
CAATTGAACCGGCTTCCCCTGCCCCGGTCCCTGTTCCTGCTCGCGGAACTCCAGCACAATACCGGGTATGTCGGCAACGGCAGCGTACATTGCGTCAGTAATTTCCCTGGCGCGACGGCGCTCATGCCAATCAATTAACTGGAATTGCAGTACACCAATGACGTCCGTCCCCATCTGCTCGTCCGGCATGGCAAAGCTGCGCGCGTAAACGGCTTCCACTTCGGAATAGTTTGCAAGGCGTTTTTCAATCCGTTTCAGCACCCGATCTTTTTCATAAATGGATAAATCACCGCGCGCACGCACATGAAGCTGCACCGTTTCCGGCTCAATGTCAGGAAAAAATTCTACCCCGTGATTAAATTGCATGTAGGCAATATAGATAACCACGATAAGGCCCAAGGTGCCAAGGAATGTGTAGCCGGGATAACGCAATAAGGTGCCCAACGCGTGGCGGTATTTTTCCATAAACTGGCCACTGACCGGCTCTTCCTGTGCGGGTTTTTTCGTACTCACGGCCCCCATCGTCGGCAAAAAAATCAGTGCCATCAGTAGCGATGCCAGCAAACATAAAATCACCGTCGCCGGCAGGTATTTCATAAATTCGCCCACCACGCCCGGCCAGAACAACAACGGGAAAAACACCGACAAGGTGGTTGCTGTGGAGGCAATAACCGGCCAACTCATTCGCGCTGCCGCGTTGATCCAGGCCTCTTTCGGACCCTGCCCTTCATGGAGGTGGCGATCGGCCAATTCACTCACCACAATCGCACCATCTACCAGCATGCCGGCCACCAGAATCAGTGCAAAAAGCACAATGATATTCATGGTGTAACCCACCGCCCAGATCAACAAAATGCCCGTTAAAAACGCACCGGGAATTGCCAGGCCCACGAGCACCGCTGAACGTAGCCCCATGGTGGCAATAATTAAAATAAGTACCAGTACCACGGCCGTCAGCACATTGTTGAGCAGGTCCGACAACATCATCTCCACTTCTTTGGATTGGTCCATGATGTAGTTCACTTCAATACCCTCGGGCAACAGGTTATCGGCTTGCTCCATGGTTGCCTTGACCTTGGCAATCGTCTCAATAATGTTGGCGCCGGTCCGTTTACTCACTTCCAGCACAATACCCGGCTGGCCGTTGATGCGTGCAAAACCGGTCGGGTCTTTAAAGGTACGACGCAGTAGCGCGATATCACCAAAGGTCACGACGCTGTCGCCATCCACTTTCACAGGAATGGAGTACACATCTTCAATGGTTTCAATAACACCGGGCACCTTTAACGGCATGGCACCGGCGCCTGTGTCGAGGCTGCCCGCCGCAATCAAACGATTGTTGCGCGAGACCAGATCAAATAATTGGTTGTAATCAATTTGATAGCTGTCGAGTACTTGCGGCTGGACCACAATTTCCAGCAAGTCTTCACGATCACCACCGACATCCACCTCCAGCACTTCCGGTATGGCTTCCAGTTCCTGCTTGATACGCCGCGCAATATAAATTAATTCCGCTTCAGGAATGGGGCCGGAAAGCGCGACAGACAGCACGGGGAATAACGCAACATTGACTTCGTGAACACGCGGCTCATCGGCCTCAGTAGGAAAAAACGAACGCGCCGCATCAACGCGTTCGCGCACATCCTGAAGTGCGCGGCGCGCATCAAAACCGGCATCGAACTCCAGCATGACTGATGCATGACCTTCGCTGGAGATGGAAATCATTTCCTTCACGCCCTCCAGCGAACGCAGCTCCTGCTCCAGAGGCCTGACCAGCAGCCGATCCGCATCTTCCGGGCTAATGCCGTCCAGCGTGACGGAGACATACATCATCGGAATAGCGACGTCGGGATTGGCTTCCTTGGGAATGGCCACATAGGCGGCGACACCGGCAATCAACAAGCACACGAACATCAACAAAGTGGCTCGACTGCGATCCAGAGCCGCGCGAATCAAGGTTTCCATCAGGGTTGCTCCGCGCTTACCGGATTAACCGGGTCGCCAGCTGTTACAAACCCGGCGCCGAGCGTAATGACTTCAACCTCTTCCGGCAGGCCACCGACCCAGACACCATCCGGGTCAAAGCTGAGAATCTCCACCGGCAGAAATATGACCTTGCGCTCGGCATCGATGGATTTAATACCTAGTTGACCACCCTCGCCCAATGACAGCAAAGCGGGCGAAAGTCGATGCGCTTTTTGATCTGACAGGCGCACAGTCAACGTGGCACTTGATCCGGCGATGCGGCGGCGCTCGGGGTTATCCACTTGCGCTTCAATACGAAAACTGCGCGTGCTGCTTTCTGCACGACTGGCCACAAAGGTCAGGGTGCCAGGCAGTGTCGAGCCGTCGAGCAATCTTGCCTCCACTGACTGACCCGGGCGCAATGCATAAATTTGTTGTTGCGGTACATAGGCAATCAACCGCAGCACCGCTATATCCACCAATGTGGCCAGCGACTCTCCCAACTGAACATAATCGCCCTCCTCCACCGGTAAGCGGTCCACCACTCCGCCAAACGGCGCGCGGATTTCTGAATAAGCCAGTTGCAAGGCACTCTGCTCACGCTCGGCATAAGCGGATGCGGCAGCTGATTTCAAACGCAAATATTCTGTTTCCGACAGCAGATTTTTACGATATAAAACCTCGCCACCTTTCAGCTCAGCCTGGCTCAACGCCAGCGCCGCCTCAGCCTGCGCTAACTCCGCTGCGCGCGCCTCCGGATCCAGCTGAAACAACACGTCTCCCTCGGCAACCACAGCGCCCCAGTCCACCGCCCGCTCGGTCAGGTGCGCGCTGGTCTGGCTGAGAATCTCCACCTCTCTTATTGGCAACAACTCACCTTGCACAACATGTACCGGTGAATGCGGCTCGGCCTCCAACACGGACGTCTCTACCCGAAATGCTTTGGAATCCTCCGGCTGAGACTGTTCCTCGGGCGGTTCATCTTTAGCGCGCAAAAAGTCGCCGCTGGCCAGCCAGAGAATCAACAAGCCAGCCAGCACGAGAGCAACGATAAGGTGATTGCGCTGAAGGCGCTGTAAACGTTCGCGAAATGCGGGGGGAAACGGCATCCGGTTCACCTGATAGTGTTGAGTGGAAATGCCGCCGATTTTTTAATAAAAACACTGATAAATGAAGCGGCAGATCATGCCGCATGGTCGAGGATTATTTGCGTATGGGTCTGTGCGAATTGCCACATTGATTGTGAATCAGCGACGTCTTTCTGCCAGGGCTCTACAGGAATCCTGCATGAGCCCTGGCGATAAACAGATACGGTTTATTAACTGCTTTTTTTGCGGGTCGCTTTAACCTCAGCCCCCTGATCATTCAACGAAATCACTCGCGTTTTACTGATCTTGTGGCGATAGATCTCACGCAGGTATTTAATCGCTTTTTTCACGCTGTCGCGCGATAAACGAATATCGTTGATGGACACAAATTTATCGTTGTTATTGATTAATTCGCGGTATTTTTTCTCGTACATGGGTTTGATCGCGTACCAGTTGGTATCGAGGATCTTGGCCGGGTTTTCGTGTTCGTTGAGCATGTCGTCGATCAGGGATTCGTCGAATTTATCCGAGCGGATGAAATCGAGCATAGACATGTCGATCTTGTCATCAAAACGGTAGTCGTCCCGCGCGAAGCAGCGTTTAATGTAGGCGACGATCAGGGTGAGGAAGTCGTCACTCAGACAGGGGCTTTTGGCGATCAGCGTGGTCAGCGAGATATTGGCTGAAGCGCCAATCACCAAGGCGTAGCGTTTCAGCGTGGTGTTAGGAAACAAGCTGTTCAAATGGGACTTGAGCTTGTTCAGGTCCATGTAAGACAGTTTGTAATCTTTAGGTAAGGAAACAATGGACACCACGGAGGAGCAGTTTTTAAAGAAATGCAGGTCTTTCAGTTCTGCCGGGTTGTAATCATTGTCAAGGTAGTTTTGCAGCGCTTCGCGGTAACGGCCGGATTCAATCGGCAGCAGGCTGATCCCTTCGATTGCCTGGGTGACTTTGTTGAAATGCGGCAGGTCGATGGAACGGAAGAACAAATCATCGATATCCAGGTCATCATTGTTCTTGTCAAAGATCTTTGCTTTGTCGGTATTCAGCGCAGTATCGGGAATCACCGATTCCGCGTAAGCAACCGCGACCGGACCCGCAAGGCTCATAAACAGGTCGTTGGCGTCGAGGCGAATCGTTTCACCGATATCAATGCCCGCACGGCGGAAATAATTTTCGTCGTAATCCGTGGTGACGGCCTGTGCAGTCAGGATGTTAAAGATCTGTTGGGAAATATATTGGTTTGCGTACTTTTCCATGGCATTGACATCGATGTGCTGGATGTCGCCATCGTCGGTTTCTTCGGCGTAACGCATGATGTCGTTAGAGATCAACATCATCGCATTCCAAGGACGGATGCGGTGCATCACACTGGCATCGTTGGTGTCTTCGTTGTCGAAGTTGTAGGAAAAATCCCACTCTTCCGCCAGGTATTTACATAACAGGCGCCCGGCGTTGATATGCAAGGCTTCTGACATTTCACCGCCGTGATCGGAAATATTCGGCAGGATGCAGATACCACTGGTGAAGATCGGCTCGAACACAAACGAATGACCGCGATTCTCTTCGTCTTCATTGGGAGAACGGGTATCAAAGGTTTTGCTCATGTAGGCGTACTGCTGAGCCAGACCAAACTCGGATGCCATGCCTGAGCCGGTACCACCACCCGCACTGAAGATATAAAAATACAGCCGCGACTGGTTGGCTTTAATACCGCAGGAATCAATCAGGTACGAATGAATAAATTTCCAATCGGCGTTGGAAAAACGTTGCGTATCTTTATTCAGAATAATCTTGGCCAGATATTGGCCCAGGATCGGCGCATTACCCGCACCGCCCGCATGCACCTCGGAAAGATCCATGATCTTCATCTTGGTGTAGTCATACAGGAAACCGCTCTTCTCCCCTTTACTGGAGAAGCGAATACGCCCTTCGATATCTTTGTCGAGATCGCCCAGCATCACCAAAGGCTCAATCAAAAACACCGGCTTGGTCGCGGCGGTGTTGGACAAACTCAGGCTGCGTTTGATCCAGCTGATCGGGCGCTCCTGTTCGCGATGTTGACGTTCTTCGTTGTTGAATTCATTCAGATAGAAACTGCGCGCGCTGTACACCAGGGAAGCAACATCCAGGGCAATATTGGAACCGCAACGCCCTAATCCAATCAGGCACACGGAAGGAAAATCCTGCTGCTTTTTCAGGCTGTCTTCAATATCGGGATTAATATTGGGGAAAACACTGCTGCGCAGCTGGTCGAGATTGACCAGGATTTTATTTAAATCGCTCTCGGTAAAGTACATATAACTATCACCCGCAAAGGCGTTGCCTCCCACCGACGAATGACGTTTAGCAGACTTCTTGATTACTGCCGGGGATTTTTCGTTGGTAATAACCTCGTCCTGATCAGTCGTACGCGGGGTTTTTGTAGCCATGTTATGTGTCCTGCCTTAAGAAGGTTTTCCTGCATTTACAAATGCATATCTTTTTTAAAGTAGACACTGGGTCACAAAATTACAAATTTACGCCATAGCATTTTCCATACCGGCCGGGTGAAATTTCAAATACCGTCCTATTAATAAGCTATAGGAATATCAATAATAAAAACCGCTTCGCTTGCATCTATCGGGATATATTCAAAAAAACGATAGTCGATACTTTTTATAAATACTCGATCTGGTCACATGTATAGTCGATCGGCTTCCTAATGGCGTTGAAAGTGGTTTTGGGCGGTTATTGAAGTACAAATCTATTGATGTAGATCATAACGTCGTCCGCCAGTGGGTCGATAATGATCTGTAACATCGCCGCGCTCCCCCCTTTCACCAAGAGGCTCTCATCATGTTCAAGAATATCCTCGTGCCGACCGACGGTTCGCCCCTGTCGGATAAAGTCATTAAATATGCTGTGGATTTTGCAAAAGATGCGGATGCCAAGCTGGTGGCCATCTCCATTGCGGAACCTTATCTGCCCTTACACGACGGCATGGCACCCGACCCGCTCTACATGGAGGAATGGCAACACCTGCACGACGAACAAGTGTTTAAGCTAGCACACGATTATGTACAGCGCGTATCCGATGCGGCGAAGGCAGCGGGGGTGAGTTGCAAAACAATGACGGCTATCAACTTCAATCCTTACGAAGAAATTGTCAATGCTGCTGAAAAATGTGGTTGCGACGTTATCTTTATGGCGTCGCACGGCAGGAAAGGACTAAACAAATTATTTCTCGGCAGTGAAACCCAAAAAGTACTCGCCAATGCCACTGTGCCAGTACTGGTTATACGGTGAACTTGTTTATGCCAGCCAACCAATCTTATGTCCTGACGATTAATGGGGGGTCATCGAGCATCAAATTCGCGCTCTTCGAATCGCCCCAAACGGAAAACGATGTCTCGATCCATTGCATATTGAGCGGAAAGATGACCGGTATCGGTTCATCACAATTGCATATTAATGCCAGCCTGCACCCGGGTGATCTGGAAAAACTGGAAGAAAGCGGCATTCTCAAACGCGCCTCACTGAAGGCACAGGACTATTCGCTAACGGAGCGAACAAACCAGTCCCCAATCCAACTGTTGCTGCAATGGATCAATACCCATATAGATACCGAATTGCTGCTGGCCGTTGGCCACCGGGTGGTTCATGGCGGGCCGCTTTATCGGGAGGCCGAGATTGTTACACCTGCCATGCTGACAACACTCGAAGAATGGGTCGCTATCGATCCGGAACACTTACCGGAAGAAATTGCGCTGATTAAAGCGATCATAAAAGATTTGCCCGACGTGCCACAAATCGCCTGTTTCGACACCGCGTTCCATCGCTCGCTGCCCAGGGTTGCACAGCTCCTGGCTATTCCACGCCGTTATTTTAATCAAGGCATTCGTCGTTATGGTTTTCACGGCTTGTCTTACACTTTCTTGCTGCAAGAGTTGCGGCACCTTGAAGGTTCCCGGCGCGCAAGCGGTCGGGTCATTATGGCGCATCTGGGTAACGGCGCCAGCCTGACGGCAGCGTATCAAGGTAAAAGTGTGGATACCAGTATGG
>DATJLH010000140.1:0-5505 GCA_035490615.1 Cellvibrio sp. | reverse complement strand
GCCCGACCGGGCCGTTGACTTCGGAGATGGCGGCCATGCCGGCCATGGCGCCACTGAATAGCAATAGCAGCCAGATTAACGCCTTACTGTTGAAGCCAGCAAAGCTTGCGGCATTGCGATTTTCGCCCATGACGCGCAATTCGAAACCCAGCAGCGTGCGCGACAATATGACCCAGATGACAACCAGCATCAGCAGCGCAATAAATAACGCGATGCTGATTCGGTAGCCCTCAAACACTATCGGCAATAACGTCTGCGGTGCAAAAAGGGCGGACTCAGGAAAATTAAAGCCGTCGGGATCTTTAAGCGGACCGTGCACGCCCCACAACAATAAGTTGACGGCAATGTAATTGAGCATGATGGTCGTAAGGATTTCATTGGCGTGAAAGCGCGTAAGCAACATGGCGGCAATGGCGGCCCATAACAGACCGGCCAGGGCGCCGCTGAAGATCACCACCGGCAGTACCCAGAAGCCTTCGCTGTCTGCCAGTTGCAGGGAAACTGCCCCACCGATCAGCGCGCCGAAGACAAATTGTCCTTCCGCGCCAATGTTCCAGATCTTGGCTTTGAAACACAGCGTTAAACCAATGGCGCAGAGTAATAACGGCGTGACTTTAACGGCCAGCTCAGACACACCATACAGGTCACTGATCGGTGCAATAAAAAATGTGTACAGGCTGAGTAACGGCGGGCGGCCGAGTAAGGCAAATAACAAAGCGCCGGATAACAGCGTCAGTACCAGTGCCAGTAGTGGCGAAAGGTACAGCATGGAACGGGAATCTTGCAGGCGTCTTTCAATGTGCATGGGTTGCTTCCTCCTGAAAATTCCCGGTCATCCATTGGCCGAGGCGTTCTAACGGCACGTCCTGCTTTTTATGCACAGGTGATAATCTGCCGCCGCAAATGGCACCGAGGCGATCAGCAAGTAAATACAATTCATCCAGGTCCTCGGTAATCACCAGGATGGCAGCGCCGGCATCGCGCAATTGAATTAACTGTTGGTGAATAAGATTGGCAGCGCCGACATCAACACCCCAGGTAGGATGAAAGCAAACCAGCAATTTTGGATTCTGCATAATCTCCCGGCCGATAATAAATTTTTGCAGATTACCGCCGGACAGGCTGCCGGCGCTGCTGTCTATGCCACTGGCTTTTACCTTGTAGCGCGCAATGATGTCTGTCGCGCGCGCGCGAATGGTTTGCCAGTTGATCCAGCCTTTTTTTACGCCGTGGGTCACGTAACCGGTCAATAAATTATTCTCGGCCAGACTCATGGTTCCCACCGCACCGCGTCCGATCCGATCGGCAGGTACGGTACACATACCAAGGCGACGCCGTTGTTGCACCGTGAACGAATGAATGCTTTGCTCCTGAAAAATTAACTGGCCGGTATCGGGAGCAAGCTCGCCATTGATCAGATCGACTAATTCGTCCTGGCCGTTTCCGGCAACGCCGGCCAGGCCGACAATTTCTCCGCTATGCAACGACAGGTTGATATCTTTCAGGTGAATGCCGAACGTGTCTTGCGGTTTCACATTAATGTCGTGCATCACCAGAGTGGGTGCACCGGCTCTACCCGGCGGCATGGCATCCTGTAATTCGAGTTCATCGCCTAACATCATGCGCGCCATGTCGCGGGGGGAGGTTTCCCGAGGGATGCAGGAGCCAGTCACTTTTCCGCCACGCAAGATCGTCGCGCGATCACACAGCGCGTTAACTTCGTGCAATTTATGCGAAATAAACAGGATGCTGCACCCTTTATGCGCAAGTGTTTTAAGGACCACCATTAATTGTTCGACTTCCGGTGGCGTCAGCACAGCGGTCGGTTCGTCGAGGATAAGTAATTGAATGTCCTGCAACAGGCAGCGAATAATTTCCACGCGCTGTTGCTCGCCCACCGATAAGGTGTGCACGACCCGATCCGGGTGAATGGCCAAACCATATTCGTCTGCCACGGCGATAATGCGTTCGCGCAACGTCTTAAGGTTGCCGCATTCGGCAGGTGAGAGATACAAAGCGATATTTTCGGTAACAGTCAGGGTTTCAAAGAGTGAGAAATGTTGAAACACCATACCCATACCCAGCTGGCGCGCATGGGCCGGACCCGCAACGGACACCTCCTTATCATTCCACGTCATCTGGCCCGCGTCGGGCTTGACCACGCCATAGATAATCTTCATTAACGTGCTTTTGCCTGCACCGTTTTCGCCGAGCAGGGCGTGGATTTCCCCCGGCGCCACCCTCAGGCTCACGGCGTCATTAGCGATACAGCCTGGATACACCTTGGTGACCGACATTAACTCAAGGCGTGTGTTGTTTTTCTCGGACATAAACCTGACTAACTGGACAAAAAAGATAGAAAAGGTGCAGCAATATGTATGCCACAGTCTTCTGGTGACCTGCTTTGGAAAATTCTTCTATAAAAAATTGTCTATTTGGCCAGACTTTTGCTTTGCTTGAAGAGAGGCAGAATTTGTTGGGCTAATCGTGATAGACAGAGCGGGGGAATCCTAGTGCAGTTTGTGTTGAACAATATCCCGGTCAGGGTGGAGTCGATTGCACCGGATATGACGCTGCTACGCTACCTGCGTGGTCAGCAAAACCTGACCGGTACCAAAGAAGGCTGCGCCTCCGGGGATTGCGGTGCCTGTACCGTGTTGATTGGCAGTCAGGGCCCGACAGGTTGGGTATACCGCGCCATCAATAGCTGTATCTGCCCTTTGGGAAGCGTGGGTAATCAGCGGGTTATCACCGTAGAGGGTTTGAATGATCAGGGCCAACTGCATCCTGTGCAGCAGGCCATGGTTGACTGCCATGGGTCTCAATGCGGTTTTTGTACCCCCGGTTTTGTGATGTCCCTGGCGGCCCTGCATATGAACCCTGATGTAGCGGGAAGCGGGTCAATGGAAGAGCAGCGTCACGCGGTCATCGATGCAATTTCAGGCAACCTCTGTCGCTGTACCGGTTATCGGCCGATTATCGATGCCGGTTTGCTTGCGTTTAAAAAACCTGCCCAACCGATCAATATTGTGCAGGAGTGGAGTGCTGATGCACCTTTAGCGGGCAATCCGGTGCTGGGAGAAGCTGACTGCTTTTATGCGCAGCCAACCGATGAGACAGGACTCCAGGCACTGTTGCAGCAATACCCTGATGCCCGCCTGATCGCCGGTGGCACTGATCTCATGCTGGAGGTGACTCAGTTCTACAAAACTCTGCCGCAACTCATCGACCTTAACCGGGTAGCCGGTTTACAGGCTGTGGAGATCCAGCGTGATGGTGTGCAGGACAATGCGGAAGCCTATGTCGAAATAGGTGCTGCCGTCACCTATACCCGGCTTGAGCGCGCGTTGAGCGATATCTCGCCCGACTTTGTGCAATTCCTCGGTCGCCTGGGGTCGCGCCAGATTCGCAATCGCGGCACACTCGGCGGCAATATTTGCAATGCATCGCCCATTGCCGACACGCCACCTTTCCTGTTGGTGCTGGATGCAGAATTGCTTATTGGCAACGCCGCTGGAGAATATCGTCGTGAGCCGATCAGCCAGTTTTATCGTGCCTATAAACACACCACGCTGGCCGCCGGTGAATACCTCGCCAAAATTCGTATTAAACGTGAGGCGCTGGATTATCCCGTGAAGCTTTACAAAATCAGTAAACGCTACGAAGACGATATCTCGGCGGTAATGGGTGCATTTCTGTTCGACGGCCAACAACAACTGCGCATCGCATTTGGCGGCATGGCTGCAATTCCCCGGCGTGCACATGCCACAGAAAAATTTCTCCATCAAACGACCTGGCACCGCGATGGACAGGTGTTGCCACACATACTTGAACAGGCCTGCGATGTGCTACGCAATGAATTTTCACCGATGAGCGATGTACGTGCGTCCGCCGATTACCGTATGGCAATGGCGTGCAATCTACTGAAAAAAGCCTGCAGTGAAATCATGGCGCAGTTAAATGGCCAGGTGGTAGCAGAAGGGGTATTTGATCATGCGTAAATTGATTGAGCCCCAGGTACAAACACAGGCGCTTCAAAGCCAGGCACATCAAAATCAGGCGCTTGAAATAAATGCCAGCCAATCAGGTGTCGGGCAATCGGTGGCCCATGAATCTGCGCGCAAGCACGTGAGCGGATCAGCCGAGTATGTCGATGATCTACCGCTGCTGCCGGGCACCGTTTTTATCGCCACAGGGCAATCCACTGAGCCCCATGCACGCATCAAACATATGGATTTGACGCAGGTAAAAACCTATCCCGGCGTGGTAGATGTCATCACACAAGGGGATATTCCCGGTAAAGTGGATGTGGCGCCGGTGTACGGCGGCGATCCGTTGCTGGCGGGCGATATTGTAGAGTACATCGGCCAGCCGATATTTGCGGTAGCTGCCACCAGTTTTGAGGCGGCGCAACGGGCAGTGAATCAGGCCGTTATCGATTATGAAATCCTGCCCGCGCAACTTACGATAGACGATGCGCTTGCGGCACAAAATTTTGTTCTGCCGCAGCACCGCCTATTGATGGGTGATCCTGATGCCGCCATTGAAAAAGCACCGCATCAACTCAGTGGCGAAATTTATGTGCGCGGCCAGGAACATTTTTATCTCGAAGGGCAAATCAGCGAAGCGCGATTAACGGAAGACGGCGGCATCCATGTTATCAGCTCCTCACAGCATCCTTCGGAAATTCAGAAACTGGTTGCAGAGGTGTTAGCCATTCCTTTGCATCGTGTTGTGGCAGAAGTACGCCGCATGGGCGGTGGATTCGGTGGTAAAGAAAGTCAGGCCGCGCCCCTGGCTTGTATGGCGTCCGTCTTTGCCCAGCGGTTGAAACGCCCGGTGCGCTATCGTATGCCGCGTCGCGACGACATGGTACAAACCGGCAAGCGCCACGATTTTTTAAATCGTTGGCACGCCGGTTTCGATGACGATGGCCGCTTGCTCGGCGTGAACATGGTGCTTGCGGGCAAATGCGGTTTTTCGCCGGATTTGTCGGAAGGTATTGTCGATCGCGCTATGTTTCATGCTGACAACGCTTACTTTTTATCTAACGCCAGCATCCTCGGGTTGCGCTGCAAAACGCACACGGTATCCAACACCGCCTTTCGCGGCTTCGGCGGACCAAAAGGCATGATGGCCGTTGAAACCTTGATGGAAGATATTGCCCGTCAGCTCGGCAAGGACCCGTTGGATGTACGCAAGGCAAACCTCTATCAACCGGGGCGCGACGAAACGCCCTACGGACAAAAAGTTGAACAACACATGCTGCCGGTTTTGGTTGAACGCCTGGAGCAAAGCTCGCATTATCGCGAACGTCGCACCGCTATCACCGTGTTCAATAAAACCCATTCCACCCTGAAAAAAGGCATTGCCCTGACGCCGGTAAAATTCGGCATTTCCTTCACCGCCAAGCACCTGAATCAAGCGGGCGCTTTGCTGCACATCTATACCGACGGCACCCTGCTGATCAATCACGGCGGAACCGAGATGGGGCAGGGGCTATAC
>DATJLH010000139.1:0-9429 GCA_035490615.1 Cellvibrio sp. | reverse complement strand
TCCCCATCCCCTGCGACTACCAAGACGCGAGTGCCAGTGTCATTAAGCCCAAGTCGTTGCAATTGTTTAGGCGAGACTCGCAACCAGTACTCTCCCGCAATTATTCCGGGAATGATATAAAAGCCGTCCCAGCTACTGGTGGCCTGAGCGACCACATTATATTTGTCATCCAGTAATTCCAGCTCCAGCCCTCCCATTCCGCGTGTAACGCCGTCCTCATATAAATACACCGTTCCGTCGATCTCGGTGGTTAATCTTACGGGAAAATCCAGCTCGGCCACCCGGCCCGGACGCGGTATCAGGCTGCGGCCCGCAAGCGCAGGCATCCATTGGGGATCTTCCAGGGTGCCGATATCTACGCCGATATCAACGTGCTGTTTTACCGGCAGGTGATCGATATGGGTAATTCCCGCAGCATCGGTGCGTGCCGGATGTCTACCGCCATTGACGGTAAAACCGACACCTTGTAAGGGATCCTCGCCAGCATCCATCAGGCCATTGTTGTTATCGTCGAGGAACATACGTATTGAGGCTGCGCCGGTATTGGCCATGGGGCGGGCGTCGAGTAGCCAGTTGGAGCGTATGGAATCCCGCCCCAGAGCAAGGAATAGCTGCAGGCTGAAGGCGATTTCTCCGGTGTCCAGATAGCTGGCGTTCGCCCCGAGTCCATATTGTCCAAGGCTCTTGGTAAAGCCGGCGGAGTAGCGGGTTTCAGGTGTGTCCAGTTCATGTGCTACCCCCAGCGTCAAGCGATAGCCGTCGCCAAGGAATTTATCCGCCGACAGCGCCACAATCGAGACTCGCGCGTCAGACCCGAGGTCGTAACCAATTTGTCCGCGTAAGCTCATATCGCGGATGCGACGGCTGATTTGCAGCGTGCCATAAGCATCGTCAATACCATCATAAGAGCGCCAATTGAATGTGTTGGTCAACGCGGTGCGATAGGCATAGGCAGAAATGCGCGCACTAAGATCGTTATCAACGCGACCAGATTCATGTTCATCCCAAAGGGCTTCAATGGTGACGGGCAGGCGGATACGTGCAGTTACCGGAATGGCACCGCTGAGCCATAGCGTATCGCGGGTGACAACCGGATCATCAAGGTCGCGGAAGATATCGCTATAGAATTCCCTCAGATAGATCCGGTCTGCATCCAGTGATACACCGAATATTCTTGTCTTCAATCCGAACTGGGTGAGTGAGCCTCCATCCTGGTCCATCGTCCGGTCCGCACTGAGGCTGAGCGACTGCCAGAAGGTACGCAATCCCGTCGTCAGGTATTGATGTTCGATCCCCGCCACGGGGGCTTTGATAAAACCGGCGCTGGCGGACAACGAACGGCTAAAGCCCAGGTCGAACTGCGCGATGGAACGGGTCAACCCATCCTCGTCGCGGTGCTCGAGCAGGTGGTATTGGAATTCGCCGGGTTGGACCATGGATTCCGCCAGCGAATAGCTGTACTGCTCAACCCGTGTTTGGCCCAGAGGTCCATGAAATACCAATTTAAAGTCATTGCGGCCGTAGCTGAGGGGGAGATCCTCAAAGCGATACTGCCCTTCCGGATTGGGTTGCTGAAAGCCCACCAGCGCATCGTTATAAAAAAGCTCAACGTCCCAGCCGGGGGTTAAATCACCCTCAAAAGTTTGTCGATCAAACCGGGTCGGTTGGGTTAGAGGTCGATTGCTGATATTCACCCCATGGCCGGCCGTGCCGAGGGTAATATTTTCCACACTGGTGGCCGAGAGACTGCCAAACTGGTAGGTGCGGGCGCGCAGTGGACCCAGCAGGCCTGCGTCGGGATCGTGGCGCCCCAGCGTGACGCGCAGATCGTGTGACGTGTTCTGTGTGTCCTCACTGAAATAAATAGATGACTCAAGACCGAGCAAATCACCGGTTATATGGGCGGTATACCGGTTATTGAATTCGGCAAGTTCATCATTTTCCCGGTATTCAGAGAACAAGCTCTGGTCTATAAAAGGTGGACTCCATAAGCGATAAGGTAGATCTACAGATGGATAGGTGGGGTCCTCGCCTGTGACTCGCCCGCTCATTCTTTCGCCCCTATCGGCGCGTTCCAGGCGCGCCTGTAAGGGTAAGGTTTCAAGCGGATGAACACGTAAGATCAGCCTTGAGCGCTCCACATCGAGTTCGACCGGGAGCCAGCGTTCCAGCAAAAACAGGGGCACATATAGATCATCCGGCTCTACCAGCACCAGGGCTGGATCGAAACTTTCAGTGACGCCCGCATGGGTCACGCGTCCGTCATTCAAATTGAGGCTGAAACCGCGCTCTTCGTTCAGGATAAAACCGCTGGCGGTACCGGTGCCAGGGTGGGTCTGAACTGCGATGCTAAGTACGCGCGCCAATTCCCCCAAGGGCAATAATGTGTGGGGGCCGAGGTCATAGGCGGGGATGCTGCTGGAAACCAGGGTCTGGTCCAGGCGTACTTCCAGCAGAAGCAAGTTCAGCTCCGGTTCCTGGGCGGGTAGCGAGCCGGCATACAACAGTAGTGTCAGTGCTAACGCGAACCGGATTTGTATGTACTCCCGATGGACATTAATCACGGAAGGCAGGCCGGTGCCGGGAGTGTTAGTTAACCTGCAGAACGGCCTCAGCGAGCAGCTTTCCTCCTGCCTCCGCCTGCTCCTGGAAGGTCACACGCAAAGACCCGTTTGCTAAGGGTTTCTCGCCGGGTAATTCGAGCGCGAGCCGTGCCCGACGCACAGGGTTTGGCGAATAGACTGCAACTCCGTTGGCACGTGCAACAACCGTCTCTGAGCCGCCTTTTGGAGTAAATGTCACCGTCAGATCACCGTAAACCGAACGCTCCCCGCTACGCTCCAACCTCAGCGCGAGAAACGATGCTTGCCCCCGTGATTGTTGCAGCTCCAGGTGGGTTAGCTTTACCTCCGCGTCGAGCTTGCCGTGGCGGACGATCAACGGAATAGAGGCTCCGATTAATGGGGTAATCACCACGCCAATTCCCTTGTCGTGCTCCTTACGCGTTTCAACGCTGTTTTGGCCTGAAGCCTCCGGCTGTTGTGAGAAGAGCAGGTGAGAACGGTACTCTCCCTCCGCGAGATTGGCTGGCTTGCGCACCATGACGCGCACTGTCTGTCCGGCGCCGGGTGCCAGCGTGACCTGACGTGGCGAGAAGCGCAGCATGTGGTCCGCAAAAAGTTCTCCCGGTAGCGGCTCATCAATGTCGACGAAACCTCCCGTTTCACTCATGCGCCGGTTCACTACGGCGATCCGGTAAGTCTTGCTCTCGGTACCGTTATTGATTAACTGAATTTGCGCCGTGCGCTGATTGCCTTCTATGACAACCCGCGTCGGGTATAGCATGAGTTCGGCGAATGCAGGAACCGCGCCCAGTAACAGTAACAGGCTGGTTAATATCTGACGGCTGCGAGAAACTCGGGTAGCTGACGGGCAAATTGTCTTCATCATTATTGCGATCTTTCCGTTTAAAAATTCTTTACCTGCTTTGCGTAACATCCAGTGAGACTTTCGTTGTGCCAGAAGAAACGCAAAACTCAGTGGGCTAACTTTGCAGCTGAATTAATTGTAGTCCACGATAATCGTGAAGTTGCCCGTATAGCTGCCGGGGGCTTGGTTATTGCCGACGTTTAGCGTTCCGCCTACCGTTAAATTTTGCGACCCACCCGCACCTAGCTGGCCGTTCGCCCCGGCGGGATTACTGGTGAATTGGGTGATATTCATGTCGCTGCCTGGCCCGGTCAGGGTCACAAAATTGTCGGCAGGTAAATCGATAAAGTAGGTGAAATTCGGATCACCAGTAACGGTAAATTCTGCAGCCGCACAATCGGCGATAACGACGATGACGTCGCCGCTGCCGCTGCACATACCGCTGGGGCTTACCGTCACTGTGCCACCGCTGCCAGCTGCAAAACTGCCGAATGCCAATGGGCTGTTGTTGCTGATCGCGATTTCTGCCGCGTGAGTGGATATCGGGAAGATCAACCAAACGATCATCGCGATGGCAAAATTGCGTTTCATTATTGTCTCCAGCTCACACTCGCATCAATTGTAGGTGACGATGACCGTGATGTTAGTTGGGCTTGTCTCGTCCGCCTCGCTGGTGCTGATATCAATGCTGTTGACCGGATTGCCATCCAGCACACCAGCCTCTGGCCTTGTGCTGCATGCGGAGCCTGTACAGTCCGCTAGCTGGGCATGCCAGGCCGAAATTGCTGACTCGACACTTTCGATAGACGGCCCCACATGCAGTGCAGAGGTGCCCGATCCGAGTGTGTCATGCTCATCTGATAGGGAGATTGTTGCAGGGCCTGCTGCGGGAAGACGTATGATCAGATCACCCGTCATGCCGCTGGCAAAAGAGCTGGTAGTCCAGATTCTCACGTTTTCGCTAACTCTGGCAGGCTCTACCACTGTTGCATGGCTAGCGGTTGTTGCCCTGTCAGCAAAAGCATTGCAAGCGCTTACGAAGACAACTACCGCCACGAACCTGAAGAAAAAGGCGAAGCAGCTGAAGAGGATTCTCATAACCTCGCCTCATCGAGTTTTCGATGAACTACCACTCAGTTAAGACCATCTGCGCCGATGGTTAATTGTAATTAACAGTCGCAGTTATCGTGCCGGAATAAACACCCGTTGTTTGGGCGTTGCCTACCGTCAGGGTTCCTCCCACATAGATGGTTTGAGTCCCTAACGTCAGTGTGCCCGAGGCAGGATTATCCTGTGACGTGCCATCAAGGTCATGGGTTGTTGCCAAGACCATGGTAGTTACATTGTCTGTATGGGTGAGGTCGTCATCGGCAATGCCAATACTGAAACTGGCATCAGCCTGACCCGTTACGGTGAATTGCGCTGCTGTGGCGGTGCCGCCGGTTAACACGACATCCCCGGTAGCAGAGGCCGCCCCGCCAGTAGTTAACACTACAGTCCCACCAGTTCCTGCTGCAAACTCACCAAAATTAAGATTTTGTGCATCCACAATTGCAATGGGTGTTACAACAGTAGCAGACGTCGTTGCTGTGTCACTTGCGGGAGCGGCGAGAGCGTTTGGTGCACACAATGCCCCTGAAACCGCTATTGAGGTTAGAGCGAATCTATAAATATTTTGCGTAAAAAGAACAGATAACAGGGAGAAGTTGAAATGTTTCATGTGGAATACCCGTATGACAAATCCAGAGCTTAGCGCTGCGGAAAGTTGCTATATAAACCGAGGATCCGAAACATAGGATACGACTGGCACGGCAATATGTACCTGAAAAGTCGCATGAGATGTCGGTGATCCCGCTGCCGTAGGGAGGAATTCCCCTTAGGCCGGTGACTTTGCGTCCCCGCCTTTCGACGGGTTTGCCTTTTTCGTAACTCACTGTGGAAAATAGTCGATGATTTTGTGTTTTGCAAATTTATGTGATCCGGGTCACATAAATTTTCGTAGGGAACGGTGCAAGTCTTTCGGAAAATAAAAAGCCGGGCCAGAAATATCTGGCCCGGCTTTTTTTAACCTGCTGGAGAATAACTTACACGTTATACGTAGACGACGCCGTATTACCGCCGCGACCCGTCCAGTTGGTGTGAAAGAACTCACCGCGTGGTCTGTCGATGCGCTCGTAAGTGTGCGCGCCGAAGAAGTCGCGTTGCGCTTGCAGCAGGTTAGCTGGCAGGCGAGCAGTGCGGAAGCCGTCGAAGTAGGTCAGTGCTGAACTGATGGTCGGTGCGGGGATGCCGTTAACAATGGCCGCCGCCGCCACACGCCGCCAACCGGCCTGGGCTGCTTCCACGGTGGTGCGGAAGTAGTCGTCCAGCAACAGGTTGCTCAGCTCCGGGTTCTTGTCGAAGGCTTCCTTGATGTTGCCGAGGAAGGACGAGCGAATAATACAGCCGCCGCGCCACATCAGGGCGATGCCGCCGTAGTTGAGTTTCCAACCGTATTCTTTGGCTGCTTCGCGCATCAGCAAATAGCCTTGGGCGTAAGAAATAATCTTGGACGCGAAGAGCGCGTTGCGCAGGTCGTCAATCATGGCTTTCTTGTCGCCGTCAAACTTGATGGCGGGGCCGCTGATGACTTTGGACGCTTCTACGCGTTGGTCTTTCTGCGATGACAGGCAGCGCGCAAATACCGCTTCAGAGATCAGCGTCAAGGGAATACCCAGGTCCAGCGCGATCACGCCGGTCCATTTGCCGGTGCCTTTCTGGCCAGCGGTATCGAGGATCTTGTCCACCAGCGGTGCGCCGTCTTCGTCTTTAAACGCGAGGATGTCGCGGGTGATTTCGATCAGGTAGGAATCCAGTTCGCCCTGGTTCCACTCTTTAAAGACTTCGTGCATCTCGTCGGCAGACATGCCGAGCAGGTCTTTCATGATTTGGTAGGCTTCGCAGATCAGCTGCATATCGCCGTATTCAATGCCGTTGTGCACCATCTTCACAAAATGGCCGGCACCGTTCTCTCCTACCCAGTCGCAGCACGGGCTGCCGTCATCCACTTTGGCGGCGATGTCCTGGAAGATCGGCTTGACGTGGGGCCAGGCCGCCGGTGAACCGCCGGGCATAATCGATGGGCCGGTCAGGGCGCCTTCTTCGCCACCGGATACGCCGGTGCCGATAAACAACAGGCCTTTGCTCTCAAGGTAGGCAGTGCGGCGGTCGGTATCGGGGTAGTGGGTGTTGCCGCCGTCGATGATGATGTCGCCCGGCTCAAGGTGGGGAATCAGTTGTTCAATAAAGTCATCTACGGCCTTACCGGCTTTTACCATCAGCATGATCTTGCGCGGCTTGGCCAGGGATTGGACCAGCTCTTCAATGGAGCGGGCGCCACGAATGCTCTTGCCCTGGGCACGGCCCTCAAGGAAAGCGTCAACTTTTTCAACGGAGCGGTTATAAGCGGTGACGGTATAGCCCTTGCTCGCCATGTTCAGGATCAGGTTTTCGCCCATGACGGCGAGACCAACGAGGCCTATGTCAGAAAGTGGTTTCATAGAGAGGATGCCTGTTATCAGTGGTTGATGTTCTCATGAGGGTTGTGGCGCTGGGCGCTCTTGTAGGGCTGCGTATTATTCAACTTTATCAACCAAAATAACAGCGCGGCGGCATAAAGTTGTCACTATTTAATTCATTGTTTTTGCTAATAAATGTACAACCGGTCCCGTTGTTGTATTACGCGGCGGTTGCAATGGGCTGGCGAGCATAATTATCGACGGGCCTGCCAGGTGATGAGGGGATTCTCCGCCGGAATGCAGGCCTGGGGATGGGCCGGGATGACCCGTGCGGTAAAGTCGCTCAACGGGCGTTCGGGCACGGCGGCGCGAAAGCGGTAGGCGTGCACGGCGCCTTCAATGTGGGACAGCAGCGTCATGGGGATAATGTGAGCCTCTTGTGGCGGGCGCGGGTCGGCCACCATCTGCACGGCGACGGTGGCCGGATCAATCCCGCCCAGATACACCGTCAGTTCAACGGCCGGGGGATCAGATTCGGCGGCCTCAAACTCGCCGATATGGATTTCATGCCAGTGCTGGGTCAACTGGTTGCGCCAGGCTTCCAGTTGGGCCGCCAGGGCGCCCTTGTCGCGCTGCCGTTCGCGCCATCCGGCAGCGGCGGGCAAGTAATACCGGTCCAGATATTCGTGCATCATGCGGTTACTGCTGTAGCGGGTGGTCAACTGCGCCATGCTGGCGCGTATGGTACGGACCCAACGGCGCGGAATGCCCTCGGCATCGCGGGTGTAGAACAGCGGAATGATGTCGTTTTCCAACAATTGATAGAGCCGTTCCGCATCCTGGTCGTCGTCTTCGTGTTCCTCTCCGTTTCCCAATGACCAGCCCACCTCCGGGTTCCAGGCTTCTGCCCACCAGCCATCCAGGCTGGACAGGTTGAGCCCGCCGTTCACCAACACCTTCATGCCGCTGGTGCCGCTGGCCTCCCAGGGGCGGCGCGGCATATTCAGCCAGACATCGACCCCCTGGACCAGATGCTGGGCCAGGGCGATGTCATAGTCTTCGATAAACACCAGATGCTGGCTCACGTCCGGTCGCTGGATAAAGTGATACCAGGCTTGCAGGACTTGCTTGCCCACCTCATCCGCCGGATGGGCTTTGCCCGCTATCAGCAATTGCACCGGATAGCGCTCATTGCACAGCAGCCGCGCCAGGCGCTCCGGCTGGTGCAACAACAGGTCGAGGCGCTTGTATTCGGCGAAGCGCCGGGCAAATCCCAGGGTCAGTATGTTGGGATCAAGGACATTGGGGGTGGGGAGGGCGCAAACGTCCGGCGCGGTTTCATAGCGGAATTGCTCTGCCAGCCGGTGGCGGGCGTAATCCACCAGCCGGGCGCGACCGTGGCCGACCAGTTGCCAGAGCTGCTTGTCGCTGAGCTGGTCCAGTTGGCGGGTATCCAGGTCATCCAGTTCCCCTCGCCAGCGTTCGCGCCCGAACAATTGCGTCCACAGATTATCGGCTTCGATAGAGTCCCAGGTTGGAATATGAACGCCGTTGGTCACATGGCCGACGGGCACCTCGCGCTCCGGCCAGCGGGGAAACAGCGGCTGGAAGATGCGCCGGCTGACCGCGCCATGCAACCGGCTCACCCCATTGCTGTGCGCGCAGGTCTTGAGCGCCAGATAAGCCATATTAAACGGCTCTTCCGGATCATCGGGATGTGCCCGTCCCAATCCGATCAGGCTGTCGATAGGGATACCCAGGTGCTGGGCAAATTCGCTGATATACCACTGCAGCAGCGCGATGGGGTAACGATCAAAGCCAGCCTCAACGGGGGTGTGGGTGGTGAAGACATTGCCGATCCGGGTGGCCCAGAGTCCACGCCAGAAGTCGGTCTTATGTTTTTCCGCATAGGCACGGGCGCGTTCCAGGGTCGCAAAGGCGGCGTGGCCTTCATTCAAATGGCAGACATCAATATCCAGCCCCAGGGTTTCCACCAGCCGCCAACCGCAAATACCCAGGGCAATCTCCTGGACCAGCCTCAACTCGGTGGAACCCCCGTAGAGTTTGCTGGTAATGCCGCGATCACTCGGGCGGTTGCGCGGGTCGTTGCTGTCCAGCAGATACAGCTGTATTCGGCCGATCCTGGCCTGCCACACCCGAAAGCGCACCTGGCGACAGAGGAAGCCGGTGTCGATATGCAGCCAGCTGCCATCGGCGCCTTGCAGTGGTTGCAAGGGCAGGCTACCGGGGTCGTTATATAAATAGGTTTCCTGTTGCCAGCCGTCGCGCGTCAGGCTTTGCCGGAAATAGCCCTCCTGGTACAGCAAGCCGATGCCCACCAGAGGTACACCCAGGTCGCTGGCGGTCTTTAAATAGTCCCCGGCCAGGATACCCAGGCCACCGGCGTAAAGCGGCAGGGCATCACACACGCCGAACTCCATACTGAAATAGGCGATGCCGCGCACCGGCTGGTCGGGATAGTGGCGGCTGTACCAGGCCGGCC
>DATJLH010000138.1:0-3711 GCA_035490615.1 Cellvibrio sp. | reverse complement strand
TTGAGGGGTTCCGCAGGGTGATCTGGCGCTACGTTTTGAAGCATAGACCAGTCGGCGTTTGGCTTATAGAGTGCTGATAGATTGTTTTGTTTTTATTGCTGGTTTTTTGAACTGGTTTTACGTCGACTGGAAATATAGGCGGGATTTTGACGGGTTTTTTGTCGTTTAAACGTTAGGTGGGGGCATGGTTTCCGATGTCTATTCCGAGACACGCCGTGAATACGTCCCTGTAGGCTCATCACCAGCATCCATGCTGGTGATGGTCTCGGAATAGACATCGGAAACCATTCTGGGACACGTGTGCCACGGCATGATTCTTGGAAAGCTCGTGGTGTGGGCCAGAGAAGGCAAATTTCCACTGCATCTTTATGATTAAACAGGTTAATCCCTACAAACTTTTAATTTATGCATCGCCCGCCCTTGCCGCTACGTTTTATCATCTAAGAAACGCTTTTTAAATCCAGCCGCCCGCACCGAACTTCCAGAATGGATTCCGTTGTACCCTCCGGGACCATCGCCGGCATGGATGCCGGTGATGAGCCCCCATGGATGGGTTCACGGCGAGTCCCGGAGGGTACAACGGAATCCATGACCACAAGAAAACCCCGGCGCTAACCCGCACAATCTTTATAACGATGGCAACTGACCAAATGATCATTCACCATCCCGGTCGCCTGCATATGTGCATAACAAATCGTCGTACCCACAAAATTAAACCCGCGCTTTTTTAACGCCTTACTCATCGCATCCGACTCCGGCGTTGATGCCGGGATATCTGCCAGAGTCCGGCGGCGGTTTTGTTTCGGCTTGCCATCCACAAACTGCCACAGAAAATCGCTGAAACTCTCCCCCTGTTCCTGCAAATCCAGATACGCCCGCGCATTGCGCACCACGCTCTCGATCTTCAAGCGGTTGCGGATGATGCCCGGATTCAGCAGGAGCTTCGCCTTCTTCGCCTCGCTGTAACGGGCAATCTTGACCGGATCAAAGTCATCAAACGCCTTGCGATAAGCCTCCCGCTTGCGCAACACCGTGATCCACGACAAGCCCGCTTGGGCGCCCTCCAGTATCAAAAACTCAAACATCTTCTGGTCGTCATAAACCGGCACACCCCACTCCTCATCGTGATACTGACAATAGAGTTCGTCGGTGCCGCACCAGCCGCAGCGCACTGGCGGTTTACTCGATAAGCTCTGCGACTTGATGTCGTTGGCAGTCGTAGGCTTGTTCGTTGTATTGCTCATAATTGTCCGCCATCAGGTTCAGATAATGCTTCAAACTTTTTTCATCGCTGGTCGTGAATTTTTCGTCAGTGGTCGTCAATTGCTGGATGCGATCAAGGCGAAATACACGATAGTCACCGCGCAATTGACACCAGGCGACCAGGGTCCATACCTTGCCCCAGAAGATCAGCCCCAAGGGCTCAATCTGGCGCGACGAGGTTTGTTCATCCGCGCGCTTGTAGTCGATCAACAACATCCGCTGCTGGCGAATGGCTTCGCGGATGGTCTGGCTGTGGGCGGTGTAGATCTTTTGGTATTCATCATAGGTCGGCACCAGCAAGGGCAGGTTTTCATCGCTGTGACGCAGGTGGTCGGGCAGGACTGCGAGAATTTTCTGGATAGCACTGTTGGCGCTGGCGGCCATCTGGCTGTCGCCCCAACCGCTCACCATCCGTGCGCCGAGCAATAAGGCTTCCACCTCGTGACGGTCAAACATCAGGGGCGGTAACTGGAAATGACGTTGCAGGCGATAACCGACCCCGGCTTCGCCCTCCACCGGGACGCCGGACAGACTGAGCGCCTGGATATCACGATAAATCGTGCGCTCGGAAACCTGCATATGCTCACTCAATTGACGCGCCGTCAGGGCGGTGCGGCGGTTGCGTAACAGGGTCAGTAACTGGAACAGACGTTCGGCGCGTTGCATGGTGGCGACTCCCTCGGTAGATTGCGCAGCAGTCTAAGAGATGGGTTTGTCAGTCTATGTCAGTAGAATCCGTCATTTTGTGAAAACTTGTAAAGTCTTTGTAACGCACCCCGGTGGCAGCATCCTGCGTTCTGTGCCACAAAACAGGTTATAACCGGTCGCGGTTGCCGATAAAAATGTCATGGTGTGCTACTGTTAATCTTTGACACTGTCTGGCGGTACCAGCGACGGTTTTGGCGTGCAGTATTGCTGAAAGGAAAAACTATGCAGACGTTTTACCCCGAGATCAAACCCTATCAACGCCACGATATCGCTGTGGAGCCTCCTCACCAATTGTATGTTGACGAGTCGGGAAACCCCGACGGGATTCCGGTGCTGTTTGTCCATGGTGGGCCCGGTGCCGGATGCGGCAAATATGATCGGCGCTTTTTTGATCCGGAAGTCTATCGCATCGTGCTGTTTGATCAGCGCGGCTCCGGTCGTTCCCGACCCCATGCCGAACTTGAAGGCAATACCACACAAAAACTGGTGGAGGATATGGAAGTCATCCGCGAACACCTGGGGATTGACCGCTGGGTATTGTTCGGCGGTTCCTGGGGTTCAACGCTCAGCCTGGTGTATGCAGAAACCTATCCCGAGCGCGTGCTGGGATTAATTCTGCGCGGCATCTTCCTGTGTCGCCCGCAGGATTTTCACTGGTTCTACCAGGACGGTGCCAGCCATGTGTTCCCCGATTACTGGCAGGATTTCATCCAGCCCATTCCCGTGAATGAGCAACATAACCTGATGCAGGCTTATTACCGGCATCTGACCAGTGACAACGAAATTATGCAGATGGCCGCTGCGAAAGCCTGGTCCTTGTGGGAAGGCCGTTGCGCTACACTGCGCCCCAATCAGGAAGTGGTCGAGTCATTTACCGAACCGCACCGCGCCTTATCCCTCGCGCGTATTGAAGCGCACTATTTTATGAACAACGCCTTTCTTACCGAAGACCAGATTGTGCGCAATGCGGACAAGCTGGAAGGTATTCCCGGTGTGATTGTCCACGGTCGCTACGACATGGTGTGCCCGGTGGATAACGCCTTTGCCTTGCACAAGGCGTGGCCGGATGCAGAGTTACAGATTATCCGGGAAGCGGGCCACGCCTCACGGGAGGTGGGTATCGTGGATGCGTTGATCCGCGCTACCGATGCCCTGGCCAGAAAATTGCGCCACGAGAGCGACAATCTGGCGTAAGATAAAAAACAGCGCGGCAGGTCGGAGGTAATATTGCCGCGCATGATTCCCGATTATGCGACCGGTGCGCATGGACGTATTTCACCGGGCCCGGGATGTGAACAATAACGACAAAACCACGCATCCTTTTCGATGGTATCCCCATGGAAGCAACAATCTTTAATACCCATGACGTTGTGCTGTTGATGACAGCCTACCAATGTATTCTCTTTGCGATTTTATTGCTGACCGCACGCCGCGAACGGCGCCTGACCAACACGCTGTTGGCGTTGTTTCTATTACAGCAAGCGGCCATTCCGCTGGACATCCTGATCAGCTTCGGCGCCGAATTCCGGGCTATTGCCCTGGAGTGGTCACCCAATCTGTTTTATGTCTTCGGCTTTGGTTATTGGCTCGAAGGGCCGCTATTACTCTGGTACACCCGCTCGCTGGTGTATAAGGATTATCGTCTCACCGCGCGCGACCTGCTGTACCTGATTCCGTTCGCGGTGTATTTCCTGCATCAGTTACTGTTTTATTACAGCCTCGACTTCACCACCAAGAAAG
>DATJLH010000137.1:0-5064 GCA_035490615.1 Cellvibrio sp. | reverse complement strand
GTGAATTACGCTTTTTTATTGTTTTTGCTGTCTGAGTGTCGAGTCCCCTGAGTTAATCATGCCAGAGGTAATCGCTATGAAATCGACCAATCAATATCACAATCCCTACCACTCTGACGCCGCCCAGGCCGATAATGAAGCAGGTATTATGGTCACCCTGCAGCAGGCTGTGGAGCATGAGCTTGATGATCTGGTGGCCCTTGAGTTGACCGCCGAGCGTATGGCGGAAGATGAGGCCGCGCTGCTTGGTGCTTACCTGTCTGATGATGCGGAAAAGGCCAAGGGCTTTTGGCATGATCTGAAAGACGAGTTGATGATGTGGGAGATCAGCACCGGGCAGCTCCTGCTGTCAGCCGCTGACCCGACGCGTACTGATTGGCATCGCCACGGTTGGTGGCAGCACGACCAGGATCTCGACCTGCATTAAATTTCCTTCCGGTGGTATCCTCTTCCAGCCACGCGCCTCTCTTGCAGGGGCGGGTGGCGATCAACCTTAAAATACAATAAAACCCCCGGCTTTTGCCGGTGCGGTTCCGGTGAGAGATGTCCGTTATGTTTCCAATCCTCAAAGGCAGGGGCTATGGTCGCCTGCTGGTGCTGTTGTTTTTATTGTCCCCTGGAGTAGCTGCCCACGTGTCGGAATTACCCCGCAAACCCCTGTATCTCTGGTCAGAGAAGGCCCTGGTAACGCCGGATCGTGAAGCGATCCAGAGTGAACGGGTGTATGGGGTGGATAACCCCTCCATTACACCTTTTTGGCCAGAGCCGAACCTGGCAAATGGTGCCGCTGTGGTGATCTTCCCCGGTGGTGGCTACGTTCGGCTGGCGATAGAACATGAGGGTTACGACATTGCCCGGTGGTTTAATCAACAGGGTGTAGCGGCCTTTGTGGTGAAGTACCGGATGCAGGAATATGGTTTCCCGGCACCCTTGCTCGATGGCCTGCGGGCGGTGCGTTATGTGCGAGCCCATGCGGCTAACTGGAAACTGGACGCCAACCGAATAGGGGTAATGGGTTTTTCGGCCGGCGGTCACCTGGCGGCGAGTGTAGCGACCCGTTATGACTTTCGTTCAGAGCAATTAACCGATGATCCCTGGCAAAACGTCAGCGCCCGCCCGGATTTCGCCATCCTGGGCTATCCGGTCATTACCCTGGAAGGGCCAGACGCACACACCGGCTCGCGGCAGGCACTCTTGGGTGAAAACCCCGCCTCCGCATTGGTGCGTGAGAACTCCCTGCAGCATCAGGTCAAGGCCAAGGTGCCACCGATGTTTATCATCCATGGTGCCAATGACAAGGCGGTGCCGGTGGGCAACAGCCTCGCCCTTTTTGCGGCAGTGCAAAAGCACAACAAGCAGTCCGAACTGCATATCTATCAGACCAACGTCCACGGGTTCGGCATGCGCGAGGGAGAGGGCACCGCCTCGGATTGGCCCGACGCTTTACTGAGCTGGCTGCGTCATAACGGCTGGCTTGATGCCAGCGCCCAACCGTTGGAGGTGAAACCATGAAAGCGTTGATGGTTATTCTGGCGGCCTGTTGTCTCGCCGCCTGCGCTACTTACTCTGATGCGCCTGCTGCGCCAACCCTGTTTCTCGTCGGCGATTCCACCATGGCCGATCAACCCGAACATAAATACCCTGAACACGGTTGGGGGCAAATGTTGCCCGAATTCCTTGCACCGGGTTTGCACGTGCAAAACCATGCCATGAACGGCCGCAGTACCAAGAGCTTTCGCGATGAGGGGCGCTGGCAGATGGTGGTGAATCAGCTCCAGCAGGGCGACCTGGTGGTTATCGGCTTTGGTCATAACGATCAGAAGATCCAGGACCCGGCGCGCTACGCTGAACCCTGGACGGACTATCGCGCCAACCTGCTGGCATACATAGAGGAAGCGCGAAGCAAGGGCGCAGACGTGATCCTGGTAACGTCCATTCGCCGCCGCCACTTTGATGACCAAGGCCGCTTGCAGGAAACGCTGGGAGATTACCCTGCTGTCGTCCGCGAACTAGCCCGTGAGGCCGCCGTTCCCCTGGTGGATTTGAATCAGCTCACTGCCGCCTGGCTAACACAGGCGGGGCCAGAGGCAAGTAAGCAGTTGTATATGCACACCGCGCCCGGCCAATATGCCAACCTGCCGCCGGAGGGCAAGCAAGACAACACACATTTGCAGGTCGAGGGCGCGCGGCAGGTGGCCGCGTTGTTTGTGGCGGAAGTTAAACGGCAGCATTTGCAGCTGGCCAGATGGTTGAAATAACCTTTGTACAGTCGCGGGACGATCATTTTTCAACCCTGTCCGACTTGTACTTTACCTGTGCCTGGCATACAATCGCCGCCCCTGAAAACCCCATACGACGCTAGTCCCAAACGCCAGAGCATGCCGCTCAGCTACTTCGTGTCGTCCAAGCGTGTATTGGAGCAACTATGTACGCAATCTTTGAAAGCGGTGGCAAGCAGCACCGTGTAGTGGAAGGTGAAACCCTGAAGCTCGAAAAAATCGAAGTGGCCACCGGTGGCACTGTAGAGTTCGATAAAGTTTACCTGGTAGGCACCGGCAGCGACGTGAAAATCGGCGCGCCAGTGGTAGCCGGCGCTAAAGTGACCGCAGAAGTGGTTGCCCACGGTCGTGCAGACAAAGTGAGAATTATCAAATTCAAGCGTCGTAAGCACTCCATGAAGCGTCAAGGTCACCGTCAATGGTTTACCGAAGTGAAAATCACTGGTATCCAAGGTTAAGAGGAATAGAAAATGGCTCACAAGAAAGCTGGCGGTAGTACCCGCAACGGTCGCGATTCACAAGCGAAACGCCTCGGCGTTAAAGCCTTTGGCGGTGAAGTGGTTCCGGCGGGCAGCATTATTGTCCGTCAACGTGGCACCCGTTTTCATGCTGGTGTGAACGTAGGTATTGGTAAAGACCACACCTTGTTTGCCAAGGCTGACGGTCAAGTGAAATTCGAGGTTAAAGGTCCAAACAATCGTAAATTCGTCAGCATCGTTGCTGCCTGATTGCGATTGCGGATCATAGCTTGCGCTGCTTGACTGGCGCTGGCACCTGAGAAGAATAAAGCCCTGTCGTTGTCGTCAGGGCTTTTTTTATTCAGGATGCCGCCACAAGCAGTTTGATCGTTTGTTCAGGATTGATTAGTTTAAATATTTTGGTTAACGCCGGGAGTTCACCGTGAAATTTGTTGATGAAGCGCCGATCCATGTTGAAGCAGGAAAGGGCGGTAACGGCATGATGAGCTTCCGCCAGGAAAAGTTTATTGCCAAAGGCGGCCCTAACGGCGGCGATGGCGGCGATGGCGGCAGTGTTTATCTGGTTGCGGATGAAAATCTGAACACGCTTATCGACTACCGTTTCCAACCCAAGTACAAGGCTGAAGATGGCCAGAAAGGCGGTAGTAAAGATTGTACCGGGCGCAAGGGTGATGATCTGTTTCTGCCCGTGCCAGTCGGCACTACCGTCATTGACACCGACACCGAAGAGGTATTTGGTGATCTGACCAAGCACGGTCAGCAATTGAAAGTCGCCCAAGGCGGTTTTCATGGCTTGGGAAATACCCGTTTTAAATCCAGTACTAACCGTGCACCGCGCCGCTTCACCTATGGTACAGAAGGTGAGGTGCGCAACCTGAAGCTGGAGATGAAGGTATTGGCTGACGTCGGCATGCTGGGGTTGCCCAATGCCGGGAAATCGAGCTTTATTCGTGCGGTCAGTTCTGCCAAACCCAAAGTAGCCGACTATCCTTTTACGACCCTGATTCCCAACCTCGGCGTGGTAAAAGTTCAACAGTACCGCAGCTTTGTTATCGCAGACATTCCCGGTCTGATCGAGGGCGCAGCGGAAGGTGCAGGTTTGGGGGTGCGTTTCCTCAAGCATTTAACCCGCTGCCGCTTGCTGATGCACATGGTTGATATGGCGCCGGTCGATGATTCTGATCCGGCAGACAATGTGCGTGTTATTGCCGAGGAACTGCAGAAATTCAGCTCAACCCTGGCAACCCGGGAGCGCTGGTTGCTGTTGAACAAAATCGACCTGTTGCCGCCCGATGAAGTTGAAGCGCGCTGCCAGGCGGTAATTGATTCACTTAAGTGGACCGGCCCGGTATTTCGTATTTCCGCCTTGCATCGCGATGGCACAACACAGCTTGCCGGTAGGATCATGGATCACCTGGAAGCCGTGTGGAAAGAAGAAAGTGAAAACCCCGAAGCGCGCGAGCGTGAGATGCAGTTGCAGTTGCAAATGGCCCAGGAAGCCCGCGACCGTATTGAAGAGTTGCGCGAGGCACACCGCGCTGCCAAGCGTGCGTTGGGCGAAGATGATGACGATGACTTCGATGAAGGCGACTATGACGTTGAAGTCGAATACGTAAGGTAATTTGATGAGCAAACGAGATCTCATCCCCCAGGCCAAGCGCTGGGTAGTCAAGATCGGCAGCGCGCTGCTGACCAACGATGGCAAAGGGCTGGATGCCCAGGCAATCGCTGGCTGGGTTGCGCAAATGGCCAAGCTGCGTCAGCAAGGCATTGAACTGGTATTGGTCTCTTCCGGTGCCGTAGCGGCGGGTATGCGTCGCCTGGGGTGGTCGTCCCGCCCTACGGAAATTCACCAGCTGCAAGCCGCTGCCGCCGTCGGACAGATGAGCCTGGTGCAAACCTACGAAGTGGAATTTCAGCGCTACGGTTTGCTCACTGCACAGGTATTACTTGATCACGATGACCTCTCTTCGCGCCAGCGTTATTTGAATGCTCGCTCCACGTTAAAAACCTTGATTGGTTTAAGTGTGATTCCTGTTATCAATGAAAACGACACGGTGGTGACAGATGAAATCCGCTTTGGCGATAACGACACTCTGGGTGCACTCGTCGCCAATTTAATTGAAGCGGATTTGTTGGTCATTCTTACCGATCAGTTGGGTATGTACGACAGTGATCCGCGCAGTAATCCGAATGCCCAATTGCTGAGCGAAATTGCTGCTGAAGAGCCAGAACTGGAAAAAATGGCGGGCGGCGGTGGAGTATTGGGGCGCGGCGGCATGGTCACCAAAGTGCGAGCGGCCCGC
>DATJLH010000136.1:0-56866 GCA_035490615.1 Cellvibrio sp. | reverse complement strand
GAAAACATAAGCGCGCAATAATAGGGATCTGCTGTACGTCTGTCAAAGAAAATGTATGCAAATGGCGCTATTTAGTGCTTGCGGCATAGAATAAACACTCTATCTATGATTCCGAGGGTTGAATGCAAACTATTATCCTGGCCTCCAGCTCCATTTATCGCCGTCAGCTATTGGATAAACTGGGCATCCACTACCAATGGCAAGCACCCGATATAGATGAAACACCAATAAGCGGGGAATCCCCGACCGCTTTGGTCAAACGCCTTGCGCAATCCAAAGCTATGACCCTCGCACAACATTATCCGACGGCACTGATCATTGGTTCGGATCAGGTTGCGGCTCTGGAAAATCAAATCCTGGGAAAACCTGGCAATCACGCCCGCGCCAAAGCGCAACTCACCATGGCAAGCGGCAAAAAGGTGACCTTCTTTACCGGCCTGACACTGTACAACAGTGCCACTAAAAGCGTGCAAACCTGCTGCGAAACCTATCAAGTCAGTTTTCGCCCATTAACTGATGCGCAAATAGAGGATTATCTGGCGCGCGAACAACCCTACGATTGCGCGGGCAGCTTCAAATCCGAAGGGCTGGGAATCGCTCTGTTTGACAAACTGGAGGGCAGAGATCCCAATACCCTCATAGGCCTTCCTTTAATTACCCTGATTGACATGCTTCACAAAGAAGGGGTTGCAATATTGGGCACTAAACCAGACGCGGCCAAGTAAGTAATTCGTCAAAACGGTCCATGCATAACTCAGGCTCATAGGGATGCAAGCGATCGACGTGGTGGGCGCCATAACTGACAGCAATACGCGGCATGCTTATCGCACGCGCCATAGCCATGTCATATTCTGTATCCCCCACCATGACCGACTCCTCAGAAGGAACCGAGAACTCAACCAGCAGTTGTTCCAACATCAAGGGGTGCGGCTTGGACGCGGTTTCATCGGCACACCGGGTGGCATGAAAGAATGAAGACATTCCCAGATTAGCCAGGATTCTATCCAGCCCACGCCGGCTTTTCCCTGTTGCTATAGCCAACTGGTGCCCCTCGGCCCGCAGATGTTCCAAGGTTTCCTGCACGGCAGGAAACAGCATGGATGGACGCAACTGATCCAAGGCGACAAAATGAAAGGCGTAACGATCACGAATTTGTTGTCGCTCTACTTCCCCACGCAACGGAAACAGGCGGGCAATAGCCTCTGGTAAGCCTAACCCGATAATTTCATGAATCTCTTTATCCAGCGGTACTTGCCAACCCAAATCTTCAGCGGCCATTTGCATGGCTTGCGTAATCATCCCCGTTGAATCACTCAGGGTTCCATCCCAGTCAAAAATCAATAACAACTGGTCATCTCCTGCAAATAAATAGCTGCGAACCTAGCACGCAGACAGCCTGGCCAGCGGTTCTGCCAGATCAGGCGTTAGCGGGGCTTTAACGATGGTCAATACTGACTGATCCGGCAGGTAGAACCCCAACTCTGCCGCATGCAGAAAAAGACGCTTTATGCCTAGCTGTTGCATATCTTCATTAATATCGTCCCTGCCATACTTTTCATCCCCTACCAGACTATGGCCGACATATTGCGCATGAACACGAATCTGATGGGTACGACCGGTAATCGGGCGGGCCTCTATCAAAGTGAAATCCCGATATGCCTGAAGCACCGTAAATTCAGTCAAACTTGGTTTTCCTGCCGGGTTAACCTTCACAATGCGCTCTCCGTTACCTATTTCGGATTTAAGCAACGGAGCATCAACACGCCGGCAATCGACTGGCCACGCACCAATCACCAAGGCTTGATATACCTTGCGCACACCACTTTGTCCTTTATTACGCAACGCGGCCTGCAGATGGCGCAGCATGCTACGCTTCTTGGCAATCATGATACAACCGGAGGTATCCCTATCCAGCCGATGGACCAGCTCAAGATAGCGGGCATCCGGACGCATCTGACGCAGCACCTCAATCAACCCCAGGCTCACTCCACTGCCACCATGAACCGCTAAACCTGGCGGTTTGTTAATAACCAGCAAACCGTCGTTTTCAAACAGAACAGCCTGTTCCAGCTTACGGGTCAACACATTACTCGGCTGGGGAGGTACCGCTTGTTCGACCAGCCGAACCGGAGGAATCCTGACAATGTCGCCTGCAAGGAGCTTGTAATCCGGCTTGCATCGACCTTTATTTACCCTGACCTCGCCTTTACGCAAGATGTTGTAGACCCGTGATTTAGGTACGCGCTTGAGGCGAGCCATCAGAAAATTATCAATACGCTGACCGGCTTGGTCCGCGTCTATCTCAATAAATTGAACCTGGGTAAGGGTAATATTGTCGGCGACGTGTGGTTTAGGAGAGGCTTTTTTCATGGCGCGATCATACCGCAAACCTTATCGCTCGACATGTAGCACGCCTAAGTTATTCGGCTAGACTTGATGATGAAGCATCCTTATCGCACCCCGTTCATTGAAGCCAATAATGAATGCTGCTATATTCGGCGGCGCCGAGACAGGCAGGTTTCCGGATAACGCATTGAAAAGGCGTGTCAATTAGGAAATACCGCTGACGGCGAAAGGAGGCTTTGACCCTTGAGGCAACCGATTGGGAACACTCGGGTCCAATACTCCACGAAACAAACAAAACGGTATTTTCGCAACTGATATGTGTTGCGCAAATACACTGTAACAATCGCGCCTAACTGCGTTATAGCTATTGTTAATACCGAAAGTGTTTTGTAGGACTCTAGATTCTACGTATTGCCAGATAAAATTCTGGATGTGATCCACCCTGACAAGCGAATGCCGCGCCACAGAGCCAGGCCGGAGATGATATAAACCCGCGAGGTCATATCATGTTAGCCGCACAGGCTAGGCAAATTGCGATCACTATCCTGAACCGGTTGCTTGATTTTTTGCAGCCAGCAGTACATGAGCGGACTGGAATGACAACCGTCCAAAAACTGAGTTAAATGGGAAGAGAACTATCTATCAGCGCAGGAATGTTATCCGTCACGAGCCGAATATTCGCCCATGACAAGTCCAGACTGAACAGCATCTGCCCACCAACCGCTGTCGCGAGCACTCTGTAGCGCGGCAGTCTACACGGTTGCACAAAACGCCTCTGTGTTGACCCTAGTTATTTCGTTGCGAATGCGCTCGAACTAATCAGGTAACACATGAAAAGAATGCTTATCAATGCAACTCAACCCGAAGAGTTGCGCGTAGCGCTGGTCGACGGCCAGTGGCTCTATGACCTCGATATAGAAAATCGCAATCGCGAACAGAAAAAATCGAACATCTATAAAGGCCGCATCACCCGGGTTGAACCAAGCCTCGAGGCCGCCTTTGTTGATTATGGTGCCGAGCGTCACGGCTTCCTTCCTCTGAAAGAGATCTCCCGCGAATACTTCACCAAGAATGCCGGCGACACTGACGGTCGCGTCAAGATTAAGGACGTCCTTAAAGAGGGCACAGAAGTTATTGTGCAGATTGATAAAGAAGAGCGCGGCAACAAAGGCGCTGCACTCACTACCTTTATCAGCCTGGCCGGCCGTTATCTTGTGCTGATGCCGAACAACCCGCGCGCGGGCGGCATTTCCCGCCGTATTGAGGGCGAAGATCGCGCCGAACTCAAAGATGCGCTTGGCTCCATCGAAGTCCCCCAAGGTATGGGCGTGATTATTCGCACCGCAGGCGTGGGCCGTAGCGCCGACGAATTACAGTGGGACTTGAACTACCTGCTGCAACTGTGGGGCTCAATCGACACTGAGGCCAAGAAATCCCCCGCCCCCACCTTTCTCTTCCAGGAAAGCAACGTCATTATTCGTGCTATCCGTGACTACTTGCGCCAGGATGTTGGTGAAGTCATTGTTGATAATAAAGAAGCATTCGAACTGGCTTCGGCCTTTATTCAACAAGTCATGCCCAATTACCGCAGCAAGGTGAAGCTCTATCAGGATGACATTCCTTTATTCAACCGTTACCAGATTGAGAGCCAGATCGAAACCGCCTTCCAACGGGAAGTGAAGCTGCCTTCGGGTGGTGCGATTGTGATCGACGTTACCGAAGCGCTTGTTTCGATCGACATTAACTCTTCACGGGCGACCAAAGGCGGTGACATCGAAGAAACCGCTCTGCAAACCAACCTGGAGGCAGCTGACGAGATTGCACGGCAATTACGTTTGCGTGACATGGGCGGCCTGGTTGTTATCGACTTTATCGATATGCAGCCCGTACGCAATCAGCGCGAAGTAGAAAACCGTATGCGTGACGCTCTGTTGATGGATCGTGCACGCGTGCAAATCGGCCGCATTTCACGCTTTGGCTTGCTGGAGATGTCCCGTCAGCGTTTGCGCCCCTCACTGGGAGAAATACATTCCAAAGTATGCCCACGCTGTAATGGTCAAGGCACCATCCGTGGCACACGCTCTTTAGCTTTGGCTATTTTGCGCCTGGTAGAAGAGGAAGCACAGAAAGAGCGCAGCGCTGAAATTCGCGCTATCGCACCTATGTCGGTAGCCACTTATCTGCTCAACGAGAAACGCAAAACCATTTCCAACATTGAGGCACGCAACAATACTCGCGTCGTGATTGTTCCCAGTGCAGATATGATGACACCTCATTTTGAGGTACAGCGCCTGCGCGACGACGATGAAGGGACACTGGAAACCAGCTACAAGATCACCCCGACGGCAGACGAAGGCAAAGAAGAAGACGAAGAGATGACCGTGAAGGCTCTGCCTGTCAGCAGACCTGCCGTTCAGGTTACCGCACCGTCACAACCAGCGCCTGAGCCAGTTAAAAAGCCAGGTGTCATTGCCCGCTTTATCAGCCTGTTACTGGGCTTGTTCAGCAATGACAAATCGAGCGGCGACAACAAAGGCCATAAGCGCGACCGCAACCGTCACAGTCGCAACAGAAATCAGCCACAGTCACGCAATCGTCGCGACCGTAATCGTCGCGATAAAGAGCGTAAAGATGACCGGGAAATTCGCGATAACCGTGAACCTCGCGAATCAGGCGATACACCAACAACCGACACACGCAATGAGCGCGGCGCCCGCGAGAATGATCGCCGTGAAAACCGCCATCAAGCGCGCGACAATGGTGAGGCGAACAGAGATAGTAAAGACAAGGATATTAAGGACAGAGACAACAAGGAAAGAGAGAGCAATGACAATCGCCCGCAACGTGGCAACCGGAATAATCGCGACGATCGTGATAATGCGCGCCGTAACCAGACGAACAATGAACCGGCTGCAGAAACCAAAAGCGACAATGTCGAGGTGGAGCAGGATAACGATGACCGGCCAGCAAAACGCCCAGCCGGACGTCGTGCGCGCTCACAACAACGCCGTCGCGGACGTCGGGAGTCTTCAGAGGATAATGCGCAAAATCCTGGAGCGACTGAATCAGCAATCGCTGCTGCCCATGACGTCACTATCACCAGCGAAGCTGCGGTAAACGAAACAGAATTTGGTTCGGATGTCTCCAACGAAGCAGAAATGCTGAATTCGCAAGTGACCGAAGCGATTGCCGCACAAACAGCTGCTTTTGAGCAACAGATCTCCACAGCCGAGCAGCAAGAGGTAGAAGTGCAGGAAATAGAAGCACAAGAAGTGGAAATGGCAACTACTTCCAATCAATCATTTGTGATTGACCAAGAGCCAATGACACCAGTTGCTGAAGTGCATACTATTGCCGGAAAAAATCGCATCACATCGGTCGCACCTTCTGTATCGCAAGTTTTTGAAGCCCCGTTGCCAAACGACAGCATGGCAACTGACACAGCTATAGAGACAGCATCTGCCGTAGCACCATTAGCAACACACGTTGCCGCAGAGCAAGAACAACCCGAACAGGTCGTTGCGAAATCAGTTGAAGTTATTGAAGTAACTGCTGAAACACAAGCAGCAGCGGAAACAGAAAGCAACGAGCCAGTTGCTACAGAAGTTGTTCGCGCCAATAATGATCCTCGCCGGGCACCGAAGCTAGCAGCGGTTCATATTGTGACCGAGACATTGACCCGGGTTCAGCCGCGCGCGCTGGATACCAGTATGCCGGCAAGCGTTGAACACAACCCTCGCCCCTTGACTCGCCCATCTAACGATCCACGTCTCGCGAAACGCGCAGCGCAGACAACCGAGGTGAAGGCAGAAGACCAGGAATAAAATTGACATTGTGTTTATTCAAAAGCCGGGCTTTGGCCCGGCTTTTTTATTTCTGCTAAATGGTACGTGGCGAATTGTTCAGGTTATGACCACAGATACAAAGACTGAAGTAAATATTATTCCTTGCGTCTTGCTCACCGATAAAACCTATGTATAATTTGCACCTCTTCGGAAGGGTGGCAGAGTGGTTTAATGCACCGGTCTTGAAAACCGGCGTAGGTGCGAGCCTACCCAGGGTTCAAATCCCTGCCCTTCCGCCATCTATGTCGACAGACAAAACAAAAGGCGCCGCACTCCGGCGCCTTTTGTTTTTCAACTTTACTGCTTGTGAACTGTTAAATTGCCCCCATGTCCAATAGGCAGTGTCTCAATACACTTCTGGCCACCAATATAATCTCTTGGAATTTGTAATCCGAATTTGTATGATGACCATCACTTTTTAACAAAGCCCAGTGGAGATTCACCATGCAAGAGCTTTATACCCAAACAGCATCAACCAGTACCCTTGAGGTAAACAAGGTACTGCGTAATACCTATATGCTACTCGGCATAACCCTGGTATTCAGCGCCCTTACCGCAGGTATCAGCATGGCAGTCGGCATCGGTCACGGTGTCGGTCTGATTATGAGCCTCGTCGCTTTGGGCTTGATATGGTTTGTTCTACCACGCACCGCCAATTCACCCACCGGCCTGGTCGTTGTCTTCGCCTTTACCGGCTTGATTGGTGCGAGCCTGGGGCCAATCCTGAACCACTACCTCGCATTCGCTAATGGCGGTTCTATCGTGCTGCAAGCATTAGGTGGCACAGCATTGATATTTCTTGGCTTGTCCGCCTACACCTTGACTACCCGCAAGGATTTCAGCTTTCTGCAAGGTTTCGTGGTAGTCGGCATGATGGTAATGATTGCCGCGATGTTGATATTGATCGGGGCTTCCCTGTTCGGATTCAATGTCTCAGGCTTGCAATTGGCCTTCTCGGCCGGTGTGGTGCTGTTAATGTCCGCTTTGATCCTCTATCAAACCAGTGCAATTATCCACGGCGGCGAGACAAACTACATCCTGGCCACCACAAGCCTGTACTTGTCGATCATTAACCTTTTCACAAGCCTGCTCCATCTGTTAGGTGCGGCTGGTGATGACTAAATTCCACGTAAATTATTCGAGAAAGCCCCGTTAATACGGGGCTTTTTTATTTATCACATTATGATTTTCTCATTAGCCGTTTATTCAGCCCCCCACAGCTCGCAAGCCAGCGACACTGCGTATCGGTTTGCCGAAGCGTTGCTGGCGGAGGGGCACAGTCTATATAGAGTCTTTTTTTATCAGGACGGGGTTCACAATAGCAGCAACTTGCTGACGATAGCGCAAGATGAAGCCGATATACCCTCCCGCTGGCAACACCTGTCCAACACACACCAGGTTGACCTGGTTGTTTGTATCGCAGCGGCACTGAAGCGCGGGATACTCAACCAGGAAGAAGCCGACCGCTATGAAAAACCGGCGCACAACCTTCGACAAGGCTTTGCGCTCAGCGGCTTGGGGCAACTGGTTGACGCAGCCCTGGCATCAGATCGGCTAATCACTTTTGGTAGCTAGCATGCGTAAAAAAATTCTATTTATCAGCCGACATGCGCCCTACGGCTCTTCGATTGCCAAAGAAGCACTCGATGCCGTATTGACAATGGCTGCCTATGAACAGGACCTGAGCCTGTTGTTTATGGACGATGGGGTTTTTCAACTACTCCAAAACCAGCAAAGCCACGAAATTGCACAAAAAAATTTCGCAGCTATGCTGCCTATCCTACCTCTATACGAAGTGGAAAACATTTTTGTACACTTGGAATCGCTACAGGCACGTGGCATCACGGAAAATGAACTTCTCCTCGACAGTGTCCAGGTTCTTGACAGCCATGCTGTCAGTGTCTTACTGGCACAGCAAGACCAACTGCTGAGCTTCTAATCACAATGAGCACTTTGCATACCGTTAACAAGTCGCCGTTCACCCACGGCACCCTGGCTTCCTGCCTATCTATATGCGCGCAAAATGATGGGATTTTATTGCTTGAGGATGGGGTTTTTGGTGCGATGGCCACAGCACCCTGTGCCGATAAACTCACTGAATTGATCGAGTCAGGAGTGAAAGTCTATGCACTTTCCAACGATATCAAAGCACGTGGTCTGCAAGAAAAACTTCTGAACAATATACTGCTGACCGACTACACCGGCTTTGTACAGCTGAGTATCGATCATCGCTGTGTCCAAAGCTGGTATTGACGATGAAGGTGCAGATTGATGGCCAGATCATTGAAACTGATAAAGAAGGCCATCTCAAAAATCTTAAAGAATGGAATGAAGCTGTAGCCGAGCACCTGGCTGCGCAAGAGGACATTGTGCTGTCCCCTGCGCATTGGGAGATTGTTTATCTCCTGAGAGAGTTTTATACCGAGTTTGAGCTAGCCCCGGCTATGCGGCCACTGGTTAAACGCGTTGCTCAAAAACTTGGTAGTGACAAGGGTCGTAGCATCTACCTGATGCAACTCTTCCCTCCGAGTCCTGCAAGGGTTGCGGCCAAAATCGCCGGCTTGCCGCGCCCTGCTAACTGTCTGTAGCTTTTTCCTGACTGCCCCTCTGTGCAAAGTACGACCTGGTTAAACCGACGACTACCGGACTGAGTATAATCAGTGCAATCAAGTTAGGCACCGCCATCAGACCGTTTAGCGTATCCGCCAACAACCAGACGAAATCCAGCTGGGCTGTCGCCCCCCAATATACCGCTATCACCCAAAAGATTCGAAATGGCAGGATAGTTTTAACACCGAATAGATAACTCCAACACCGTTCACCGATGTAACTCCACCCCAGAATGGTAGTGAAGGTGAACAAAATCAACGAGAGCGTCAGCACATGCCCGCCAATTCCCGGCAACGCTGATTCAAAAGCAGCTATCGACAAGGCTGCCCCACTCTCTCCGCTGCTCCAGACGCCTGAAGAGATAATAGCCAGACCCGTCATGGTGCAAATGATGATGGTATCAATAAAGGTGCCCATCATGCCGATCAGACCCGACTTCACCGGGTTATCACTGGTACCGGCAGCCTGCGCAATACCTGCAGTCCCCAATCCGGCCTCATTAGAAAATATACCGCGGGCAACACCATAACGAATGGCAGCCATCACCGCTGCACCGGCAAAACCACCCGTTGCAGCAGCGGGAGTAAATGCGTGAGTAAATATCAAGGAGAAAGCAGCAGGAATGGCCGACAGGTTGATAAATAAAACCACTATCGCGGTCAGCACATAGACTACACACATAAACGGTACCAGTGACGCGGCGACCTTACCAATGCGCCTTATACCCCCGAGAATGACAGCAGCCACAATGATCATCGTTAAAAAACCAGTCAGGCGCACATCAACTGCAAAACTCGACTCAAGTGCTTGCGCCATGCTGTTCGCCTGAACCATGTTGCCTATCCCAAAACCGGCGAATCCACCAAAGAGAGCGAAAAGCGCAGCCAACCATGCCCAGCGCGGGCCCAACCCATTTTTAATGGCATACATTGGACCGCCGACATGCTCACCGTTTTTGTCACGCTCTCGATAATGTACAGCCAAGACCACTTCAGAATACTTTGTTGCCATTCCGACCAGTGCTGTGCACCACATCCAGAACAGGGCGCCGGGTCCACCCCAGAAAATAGCCGTTGCCACCCCAGCAATATTGCCCGTTCCCACCGTGGCAGCGAGGCACGTCATCAACGCTTGAAAAGGACTTATCAAACCCGTTTCCGGATCGCCCTTCACCCTACCCTGCCAGAGAGACTCCACCCCTTGCTTGATACGCAGTAGCGGCATCAGCCGCAAACGGATCATCAGGAAGCACCCCGTCCCGAGGATCAGTATCAACATTGGCGGCCCCCAGACAAGGCCATTGAGGAAATTCACCAGATTATTGATAGCATCCATGAAGTAGACTCAATTGTAGAGGAAGAAAATCATCGAATAATTCTTATCAAAGAATCAGCGAGGCGTCGAAGAATATCAGTGATGGGAAGATAACAAAATTTATGCTTGATCGCACAAACTAATCAATCGCTTGAGAAAGGGTTATCGCAGAGGGATGTGAATATAAATATTGAGCAATATCAGGGCGAACCGACGTTCGCCCTGCAAAAGAGCAGCCTCTAGTCTTTAGCGGCATCAATAGACTTGATCGTGCCTTTAGGTAATACCGCATGAACGGCAACCTTCTGGAATTTCAGTTCAATGTTGTTGCCCGTTTCCAGTACCACATAGTTTTCATCTACCTTGACCACTTTACCCAACATACCACTGGTCATGATGACCTCGTCGCCTTTGGCCAGGGCAGAAACGAGCGCTGTGTGCTCCTTTTGACGTTTGCGTTGTGGACGAATGATGAAGAGGTACATGAACACAAACAAACCACCAAACATCAATAAGGTCACCATTGGGTTACCTTGTGGTGCTGCACCAGTTTGCGCTTGTGCCATAGCGGAGGAAACAAAGAAACTCATGAAACTAACCCCTGTTATTTAGAAAAGCGCTAACTCTACCCTGTTTACACAGAGCAGGCAATTAGCGCTCCCTCCTGACGACCTTACGGATCGCCATTGCAGAGTTAGTCGCAAGAGCCAGGCTCTTGCGCTGCGGTCAGGCGTAATCGCGGAACAGCTTGCGGAATACGCTGGGAGAAAGGCCCGTCCAACGTTTAAAGGCGTTGGTGAAGCTCGTGCGATCAGAAAAATCCAAGGCTTTGGATACTGTATCGACACTCATATGCTCATCAATTAAGTACTTGATGGCATAGTGGAAACGCATGCTGTCTCGCAACTGGGCAAAGTTTGCTTGCTGCTGTTGCAGACGGCGTTGCAGCGTCCTTTTTGAAAGATTGATGTCTTCGGCAATCTTATCGATTGACAGCTCAGCGTGACCAACACGCTGTTGCAGTGCGTCCATGACACGCGCAGACACCCCTTCGCAAGAAGGTATTTTTGCCATCTCTAAATACTCTTCATAAGATCGAATATGTGATCCGTCAAAAGCGTTTTCAGATGCGGCATCGTTGTTGCGGTATATACGTTGTAACTGAATCATACAGGCCTCTCCTTCTGCCAAACTAAGCTGGGCATTTATTATAGAGATAGTGTTTGCACACCGATTGAGAGAAACAAAAAATTTAACTTCGATTCCTCCCTGCACAAACTTAAACCTACTTTCCGTGTGCACTCATTATAGGCCAATACTGGCAGATACAAAGTCCATCTCATAAAAATTTCCTGCTTAAAAGCTGCGTAAGATCACACAATTCTAAATCCGTTTTTTAAAAGTGCTCTTTGATGTAAGCAATGACTTCCTGATCATGAGTTTTGGTATTTACCTTGTCCATGATATAACGCAAACGTCCATTTTTATCGACGAAAAAGGAAGTTCGTAATATACCCATAAACTCCCTTCCCATAAATTTTTTCAAGCCCCACACACCGTATTTTTCTGCAACGGCATGGTCTTCGTCGGCCAATAAATCAAAGTTAAGGTCGTACTTATCAATAAACTTTTGTAACTTTTTCGGGCTGTCCGGACTGATGCCCAAGACAACGGTATCGAGTTTTGCCAACTCCACTTTCGAGTCCCGAATACCACAAGCCTGGGTGGTACAACCCGGCGTTGCGGCTTTTGGATAAAAATAAATCACTACATTCTTTTTACCCTTAAAATCTTTCAACGAAATCGCTTCGCCTGATTGATTTTGAAGCGTAAAGGCCGGAGCCAGATTACCTATCTTGGGAAACGTCATGAGCACTCCAATAAAATTTATCCCTGATAAAAAGGTACTGCAGCTCAGTTGACGTTACCATTATCAATAAGTTGCCGAGAAGCAACTGTGCATTCAATTGCACCCGTACTTATATTCAAACGATTACGCCCGAGCGTTTTCGCATCATACATTGCACGATCTGCAGAACGCAAAAGCGTTTCCGGGTCATTGCCGTGGTCCGGGAATACGCTTACACCAATACTGGCACTGATACGAGACATGTTATCGGCAGAACCGGTTTGATTTGACAGTGCATAGAGAATCTTCAATGCAACCTGCTCTGCATCCACAACAGCCTGGATATTTTCCAGTATTACCACAAATTCATCGCCCGCTAGCCGGGCAGCGATATCCGTTTCACGAACACTCCCTTGAATACGGTTCGCTACTTCTACCAGTAATCGATCACCGGCTTCGTGACCTAAAAGATCATTAACCTGTTTAAAGTGATCAAGATCAATAAACAACAGTGCCAGCTTCTCATTTTTTCGCCGCGCGCTTTGCAGCGACCGAGTAAAAGTCGCGTTGAACATGTAGCGATTAGCCAACCCTGTCAATGGATCGTAGTTTGCCAACACGCGGAGATTCTCTTCTGTACGTTTCCGCTCAGTAATGTCAGAAAATATCGTAACGTAGTGAGTCAAATTGACAAAATCATCGTAAACCCCATAAACCGCCAAATCTTGGGGGTAGTCGCTACCATCAGCCCGCATACCCAAAGCCTCTCCACGCCACTCCATTCGGTTGTTTACCTGCATTTTTATAACTTTATGGAATTGTTCCGAGGGAATTTCGGGATGTTGAAAAATATAGCTGCGCCCGACCACTGAATGTTCCTGATGTCCGCTGATTTGACAAAAGGCCCGATTGGCGGCAAGTATCCGGAAATCCTTATCCAGCATCACCACCGCATTTTTGGTACATTTAAAAGCAGTTGAATAAAGCCTCAGTTGCTGTTCAGAAATTTTGCGTTGCGTCACGTCACTGACCGTGCCCGACATACGCGCCGGTAAGCCATCACTGCTCCATTCAACAACACTGCCCCGAATCTGAATCCAGCGATATTCCGCTTCAGTATCGTGCCTTGGAATACGGTATTCCCCTTCGAATGATGTGAGTTCGCCAGCCGCAACTCGCCTGAAATACTGCTTGGCCTGCTCTGCATCTTCAGAAAATAACCGTTTAAGCCACAACCGATTATCAACAGCCAGTTCTTCCGGTTTTACATCAAGGATGCTGCAACAGTTAGGATCGATGTAGGAATTATTTTCCTGGATATCCCAGTCCCACACGCCCTCACCACTGCCGCGAAGCGCCAGGGATAAACGCCGCTCACTTCCGATAATGTTGTGCTCTCGACGTAGGATTTTACCGAGCATGTGGCGGATACTGCGGGAGAGAATATTGATTTCCGTAATCCGGGTGGTTGGCTCCAATTGATAGCTGTCGGTGTGCGCGCTCAATTGTGTATTGGCTATCAGGTGCGTGATCGGGCGTGCTAACTGATCCCTCACGTAACGGGTGGTGAGCGACACCAATCCGATAGAGCCAACCAGGCACATCACGCCAAAGATAATAAAAGAGAGTATGGAAAGCTGTGGGAACCCTAAAAAATACCAGCAAACCAAACCGCTGATACCCACCAAGGTGAATACCCCACCACAAAAGCCGACCAGAACGCGGCGGAGAAACTGGTTAAGGGTAATTAATTGCTCAGGTTTTTTCACACATGCCCTGCAAAGAAATGCACTATACATATGGCTCGTTTGAGCCACCTTGCTACCTTGCTTTACTACTCCAGGGGATAAATATGAACAGGCCGGAAAGAAGTTGAGCCAATCGTTATCGGATGTCAGTCAGAGGTTACCGCCCCACAATGAATACTCACCGCGACTGTCGCCTGGTTCAACAATAGACCATACTTCTCATTCTGTCGAGCCAACCCGGCAAGAGAATAATTCAACGCATCTTAGGTATCGAGGTCATTCGTACTTATAGGGCAACCATGCTGGCCCAGAATTTTTTATATGGCTATTATCGACACGTAGTATTGAGCAAAAATAGTGTGAGTTTAATAAGCATTGAAGAAAAAAGTGATGAGCGGCAAATAAAAAACCTGACGGACAACGTTGCCCGTCAGATTCTTCAAGCTTCCCGTTTGTTAGCGAAACAATAGCCGGAAAAAGAGTGATTTATCAGATCAGTTAATCGCGATAAATTTTTACGAGATCAGCATAATGATCGACTCGACGGTCACGCAAATAAGGCCAGATTCGCCGGACATGTTCACTACGCTCCATATCTACCCTAATCACCTGGGTCACTTCGCGATCATTGGCAGCCTGAAATAAAAATTCACCCTGGGGGCCAGTGACAAAACTGTTTCCCCAAAAATCAATGCCTGCCCCACCGGCAGGGTCCGCTTCATGGCCAACACGATTGACACTGACAACCGGAACGCCGTTAGCAATCGCATGGCCACGTTGTACGGTGATCCAGGCTTCCCGCTGGCGATCCTGCTCTGCAGCGTCATCCTCCGGATTCCAACCGATCGCCGTGGGATAAATCAGCAATTCTGCACCGGCCATGGCCATTAACCGTGCCGCTTCCGGAAACCACTGATCCCAACACACCAATACACCCAGTTTACCCACCGAGGTTTGAATGGGATTGAAGCCCAAATCTCCGGGCGTGAAATAAAATTTTTCATAGAAACCGGGATCATCAGGAATATGCATCTTGCGATATTTGCCTGCAATACTCCCGTCTTTTTCCATTACCACAGCAGTATTGTGGTGCAAGCCCGTCGCACGTTTTTCAAACAGCGAAGCCACAATAACCACACCTAATTCTTTGGCTAATCCACCCAATGCCTGGGTACTGGGGCCAGGAATAGTTTCTGCCAGATCAAAGGCCTCGACCTGTTCTTGCTGGCAAAAATATAATCCGCGATGCAGCTCCTGCAACACAATTAACTGGGCACCTTGCTGCGCCGCCGCGCGGATCTCTGCCATGGTTTTTTGCAGGTTTGCGGCGGTATCCGCCGTACAAGCGTGTTGAATAATCCCGATATTTAAAGGTTTCATAACGGCTCAAGAACTCCTTCGGGTAATTGCATGGTGATGCAATGCAGGCTGCCGCCCTGTTCAATCAGGGTCGCACAGGGAATCCCCAGGACATCGTAACCGGGGAACGCCTGGGAGATTTGCTCCAGCGCATCTTCGTCCGTCATACATTCGTAGATGGGCACCAGCACAGCTTCATTAAGAATCAAAAAATTGGCATAGGTTGCAGGCAAACGCCGACCTTCGTCGTTATAAATCGCTTGCGGCCAAGGCAGCGGGATGAGCTTGTAAGGCTCGCCATCCGCATCTGTCATACCGACCAGTTCTGCCTCCATTTGTTTAAGTTCGGCGTAGTGTTCGTCGGTGGGATCATCGCAGGCAACATAGACAATCACGTTGTTCGGGCAGAGGCGCACCAGGGTATCGATATGACTATCGGTATCGTCGCCAGCAAGATGACCGTGATGCAGCCAGTTGATCTTGCGCACTCCGAACGCCGCTTTCAAACGCGCCTCAATCTGCTCTTGCGTCAATTGCGGATTGCGGTTGGCGTTGAGCAAGCAGGAAGCGGTGGTCAACAAGGTGCCTTTTCCATCGGTCTCGATAGAGCCGCCCTCCAATACCCAATCCTGTTGCTCAAGGGTGGCGGCAGCAAAGGCTCCCTGATCAAACAGGTTGCGGGTAATCTGGTTATCGAGGTGGTGGGCAAATTTATTGCCCCAGCCGTTGAATTGAAAATCCAGTAGCTTCATCCCCTCTTCCGTCTCGACCGTGAGCGGACCGAAGTCCCGCGCCCAGGTATCGTTGGTCGGTGTAGGGTAGAGGTAGATGTACTCCATGGGGGCGTCCATGGCCGCAAGACGCGCGCGGATGTTATCCAACTCTTCCGCCGGAGCAGCGATGACCAGATCAGCGTAATCACAGATAACCGTTGCCAGGGCCTCGTATAGTTGAGTGACATCCTCCAGAATCCAATCCCAATCGGTATCTTTATGCGGCCAGGACAGCAGCACGGCATCCTGGGGTTCCCATTCGGCTAAAAGGCGTTGGCCGGCCATAGTCATACCTCGGTGATATATATAAAGAAGCGGGTGCCAATAGGCACCCGGGGAGATGGGTCGGGATTATAGCTCAGAATCCAGCAGCGGCTGTCAATGAATGAGAGGAATTATCATTAGCTCCGATGGACAATGCGTGGATACCGGGTGCTGCTGACTAACTGATTGCTATGGTTGTTGAATAACAGTTTCCTGCGCCGGCAGCGGGATAACCCCTTCCGAAGTGCCTGTTTTTTGGCGCGGTTCTGTGTCCGGTCCTACTTGCACAATCGCTGAGAGGGCTCTTGTGGTTTGACGCCCTTGATAATCCACAACTACCTGAATCCGAACGTAATACCTGCCCGGCTCCGCAGCCATCAAGCGTAGCGGCAGGGAGTAATCGCCATTGTCGCGTAAAGGAAAGGCGTAATGTGTTGCGCCCTCCAGGATAAACAGCCCCTCGCTGGTGTTCAGCGTGACGGTCATTTCTCCCTGGTTATAGGAAGCGGAAAGCCCCAGATCCACATCGGCCGCTACACCCGGCTCAAGGCGATGCACAGGATTTTCCCGCAGGCTTACCTCTGCACCCGGTTTGCCGCGATGAGTTTTGTGGTGGTCGTTAGACTTTTCTTGCGCAATGACGGGCGGTTCAGCCGCAGACGGCAAGTCTGACCCGGCCTTTGTCGCCACCTCATTACTACAGCCGCCAACCATTAACAGGGTTAGCAACCAGAACAAACCTTGTTTTTTTTGAAACATATCCACCTCAGGGGTTTGCATAAATGTGGTAATTATTTATTGACGTGCAATAAACACGTTGAAACAGGTGGTGACACTACTGGAGCGACCGACATTCGCGTAATCAATGATTTCGACAATATAGTTCCCTGTATCCAGATCAACAGTTTGTAGCTCTACATCATTGGCTGAAGATGCACCCTCATGGATAATTTCACCGCGAGAATGAATAAAAAAATCCGGATCACTCTGGGTCACAAAATCACCCCCAGATCTTTCAATACGCACAATGTAATTACCGCTTTGTGTTATCGATAAACGAAGAAACTGGTTGACTCCCAACTTGTTGTAATCGGTATGTTCTGACGTACTGCACACACTGGTGGATGCACCACCAATCGACAAGTTTTTGTAAACCGGCAGATTAATGCTGTTGTTGCCACTATTAGTTTCGTTGTCGGCATATTGATTTATGCTGTTGATGTCCTGTTCATCAAGCAGTCCCTCAAGTGCGCTACGATGCGCAGGATAGCGCGCAATAAGTCGTTCAGCGAATAAAAAGATGGTTATCAAACTATCGGCGTTGTAGTACGAACTGTCAGTCAATGTAGATAAAATCGGCGAAAAATCTTTGGCTGTTTTATTCGTGCCACTGAGAAAATAATTGTATAAAACTGACTCAACAGAGGCTTCGCTATACCAACCCTGCGCAGGATGGTTTTTCTCGCGTACATCATACATAAAACCATTGGATTGATTGAAACCGGAACTGTCTCGATAGATAGCATCATCCAACATCATCGCGGCAAAGGCATTGCTGAAGCCTTCTGAAAAAGCGACGCGCATATCCAGATAATCACCATATTGGTGGGGGCCACCAATGGAATCAGATCGACCGAGCGCATCTTCAATATAATGTCCCCACTCATGAACGACGACATGGCTATCAAATTCATCGGTATCCTCATCGACTGAGCCAAGGATATAAATCTCGTTGTCAAAATAAAAACTGGTACCAATTTCCCCCCGGGTGAGGTCTCCGTCCGCAGTATTGTTATTTACACTCCAATGCAGCTGTAACGGCGGAAAGTTTCCGCTGTATCCCGCATCAACAAATTGTTGCAAACTGGTATAAACCGCATCGAGGATTGCAAAGGGGGCAGCGGGGCGGGATGTTGCGTAATTACCACTATTCCAGCCGGACGGCGCGTGCAAATTACGTTGTGAATCACTGTCACCCACACTGGCTTCACTGCCCACCAATGCATACAACCGATTATTGTTTGTATTGTCGTTGACGGTCATATTCCAGGAAGGCGCCTGGTTGCGCTGCAATTGCGCTTTGACCTGAACCCGTAAAACGGTGTTGGCTTCAACCGCAGCGCTGTAAAAACCGTTATCGTCCGTGACAGTAATGGCAACCGGCGTGTTGGTTGAATCTACCAGCTCTACTACAGCACCACGAACCGGTCGCGTTTCTATGGCCGAATAATCAAGGCCAATAAAATCTTCATTGTGAGGGATAAATTCGTAAGTTACTGTTCCGCTGACAGTAACCGAATTATCAGGTGTTGAACTACCCCCACCGCCCCCACCCCCACATGCTCCCAGCAGTAGCATCAACGAACACAACAACACACTCAAACTCACATTTAAGGTTTTACCACGGGAGCGGAGATGCATACATAGCCTCTGATAAAAAGGGCGGTGAGGGTTACGGTCGGGAATGACAGTCAAGCGTAACGGTTTTTATGGTTTGGCCTGAGCATAGCGAAAAAAGCCTGATCTGCCCATTACATTATCCACAAATCAAACCCTTAGTCCGCATGTAAGCCCGCGCTTAATGCTCAACATAAATCAGTTCTTCGGTCGCAAACCCCAAGCCTTTTGCCGCTTTTACCAGTTTATCGACAATAGCTGAATCCAGATTCGGTGTGCGCGCCAATATCCATAAGTACGAGCGGTCCGGCCCACAGATCATGGCGTACTGGTAATCTTCATCAAGCGCGATAATGTTGTAGCCACCATAAAAAGGCCCGAAGAAGGAGACCTTTAGTTGGCCGGTATTTTTATCGCCCACAAAATAGGCTTTGCCGGTCGCCTCGTCCCATTCCTGCTTTGCCGTATCAAACCCACGATTAACTACCTTGACGCCCCCGTCATCACGCAGGCTGTACTCCGCGGTCACTTTTTCCAGGCCGCGCTCGAACGAATGATCCAGGCGGGCGATTTCGTACCAGGTGCCCAGATAGCGCTCCAGATCAAAATCGTCGACCGGTTTGATATTTTCCGGCAGGCCGCTACAAGCCTGAAGCAGTGATATACCCAGAATAAACAGTGCTGTCTTTATCTTTTGCATTGACGTGTCCTTGATGACCAGGCAGAAAACCAGCACATTGATTCTATCTGCGCTGTTTGTCTGTACGTGCGTTACTTAAATCATAAATACGCTCATCCACTGCAAATAGACGTTCGATGGCTGCAAAAGCGTCTTTTGCACCGCTATAATCGGCGGCAATTTCGCTCATTGAAACAGGCGGGCTGCATGTTACAAAGTATTCTGTTGATTCTGGTGGTGATCGGGGCGTTTTGGGGCTACCGAAAATTAGGCCACCTTGATGCGAAAGCGCGCCGCCGCATTCTGTTGCGCAGCGCTATTGGGGCGGTGGTATTGCTGTTGATAATGGCGGCAGCGACTGGGCGCATGCATTGGCTGGTTGCTGTCATTGGTGCGCTTATTCCTTTTATGCGCGGGTTATTGGGTATTGGCTTGCAGTTTTTGCCGTTATGGCTGAAGCATAAAAACCGTGAGCAACCCGGTCAGCACCAGCAACGTACCGGTAGCCCAGCACCACAAACCACCATGGATACCAAAGAGGCGCAGGATGTTTTAGGCCTCAAAGGGGATCTCGCCCGGGGTGAGATAACGGCAGAGATGATCAACGATGCGCACCGGCGGCTGATACAAAAGCTGCATCCGGACCGCGGCGGCAACGATTACCTGGCGGCCCGTGTCAACCTGGCGCGGGACCTGTTGTTAAAACGGATCGAGAAACCCTAGCGGTCAATCGCCGGTTTTCTCTCCGATAATATGGATGTAACGCCCCAGGGAGCGATAGGGTTCCTGGCGAGAAAACAGCAATTCCAGCGCGATCAATTCATCCGGTGACCGCTCGCGCTGCTGCCCATCCAGGATGTAATCGTGAAATACGCGGATGCCGCTACGCGCCATCACAGTCAACGGCAAATCTTCCAACCAGGTATCCACCTGTTCCGGCACCAAAGGATTGATCGGTGTCAAACTACCTTTTGCTCCGCCAAAATCTTGCGCAGTAATTTTTTTGAAGTTGGTGCGCAACAAATTTTTAAAGATCAATGAATGACGGTTGTAATAGGTCAGCGACAACCAGCCGCCGGGCTTGAGGTATTGCAGTAGGCACGGCAGCAGCGATTGTGGCTCCGCCATCCACTCCATGACCGCATGGCATAACACCAGATCAAACTGATCATCCGCCAGGTGTTGCGCCAGGGTTTGAATCCCGCAGTGAACCAGCGTGACCTGTTGTTGCAACCCTGCACTATCAACCTGTTCGCGCGCGAGCTTCAGCATCTCCGCAGAGATATCACACAACACCACCTGGTGCCCTGCCTTCGCCAGGGTCAACGAAAATTGCCCCTGTCCACCGCCGGCATCCAATATGCGCAACGGGGTTGTTGCCGCGAGCACATGAGGAATACATTCAGAAAAATCCCGCTGCAATACCGCGAGGCGCACCGCGCCTTTTAAACCGCCATAGATATTTTTTTTGAAGCGTCCCGCCAGGTCATCAAAGTTGCGATCCTGCGAGGCATTTTGTTTGGCCATGGATTAACTACCGAAGATACGAGATAGCCACTGATTATCGGGTTGCGTTTTTATCAATTTTTTGCGCGATGGCGGCAGGCATATTAATGTCGAGCCGGGCACACAATTCGGTCAGGTACATCACGATATCAGCGACCTCATCTGCTACCCGGTTTTTTGCTTCGGCATCATCTTTCACCTGCTGCGCTTGCTCATCGGTTAGCCACTGAAAAATTTCCAGCAGCTCCGCCGCTTCCACGGCAACCGCCGCGGCGAGGTTTTTAGGCGTGTGGTATGCTTGCCAGCCTTTAACCGCCGCGCGCTGGCGGAATGCCTGATGAATGTCGGCCAGATCAAGTGTGTGATTTTTCATGAATGATGCCACTCTAAACAAGTCTTCGTGTATTGCGCCGGCAACTGCCTCGTTGGGTGAATGTCCGGCTGAATCCAGCGCGGATAAATGCTGGTACGTGTATATAATCCGCAGCACCGATAACCAGCTTTATACCGGCATTACCACTGACATCCAGCGCAGATGGCGAGAGCATAGCACCGGCAAAGCCGGCGCGCGTTATTTTCGCGGACGCAAACCCGCGGCTTTGTGCCTGCTGGAAACCCATCCTGATCGCAGCCATGCCAGTAAGCGCGAAGCCGCACTCAAACAATTGTCCCGCCGAGCCAAGGAACAATTGCTACTGCAACGCACCGCAGAACAAAACGCGCGCCTGAACGACTTCAATACGATGTTTCATCATAATGACCACGCCTGAGCGACCCTATTGCGGCCATTGTCAGCGTCCGTTGCGCAACTGTGTGTGCCGGTGGATTGTTCCGCTATCGAACCTGGTTGAGGTGATCATCCTGCAACACCCGCTGGAAACACACAACGCAAAAAATACAGCGCGCTTGCTGCATATGAGCCTGCAACAAAGTCGTTTAGTGGAAGGTGAACAATTTGCTGATGATTTTTTAGCCACGCTGCTCGGTGAGGGAGATAAAACCAATGTGTTGCTGTATCCCCCAACCCCCGAGGAAGATACCCTTAAACTGACCGCGCCGGCGCCCTTGCCGCAACTGCCGTTACCGGAACACATTCGCCTGATCGTTATTGACGGTACCTGGCGCAAAAGCCGCAAGATGTTATATCTCAATCCCCTTTTGCAAGCACTGCCACGTTTGTCATTAGCGGACTGCCCTCCTTCAGCCTACGCTATCCGTAAAGCACAAAAAGACAATCAGCTTTCCACACTGGAAGCAAGTTGTTACGCTTTACAGCAATTGGAAAATACCCGGGTGGATTACGCTCCGCTGTTACACGCATTCGAAGGATTTGTGCGACAACAGCAAGCCTTTATACCATCGCGCCACTGAGGTATTTTCTCGCCGTTCTCACCTACAGGATTCCGAGCGTTTTATGACTATTGCCCACCCCAGTTTTGAGTTACTGCGCAGCCAACACATTGAAGCCCTGAAGATCCGGGTAGAGGAATATCGCCACAAGGCCACCGGTGCGCAGCATATTCACCTCGCCGCCGATAATAATGAAAATGTGTTTCTCGTTGCCCTGCGTACCGTACCCCATGACTCAACCGGCGTGGCTCACATCCTGGAGCATACCGCCTTGTGCGGCAGCGAACGATATCCGGTGCGCGACCCTTTCTTTATGATGGTGCGCCGCTCACTCAATACCTTTATGAACGCCTTCACCAGCTCGGACTGGACGGCTTATCCCTTCGCCAGTCAAAACCTCAAGGATTTTAACAACCTCCTGGACGTGTACCTGGATGCCGTATTTTTCTCGCGCCTGGATGAACTGGATTTTGCACAGGAAGGTCATCGCGTGGAATTCGCAGAAACGGATAACCCTGATTCGGAGCTGGTTTTCAAGGGCGTGGTCTATAACGAAATGAAAGGCGCCATGAGCTCAGTAGCTTCGCAGCTCTGGCATACGCTGTGTAAATACCTTTATCCCAGCACCACTTACCACTACAACAGTGGCGGTGACCCCGAGCACATCCCTGACCTGACGTATGAGCAGCTAAAACATTTCTACCAGACCCACTATCACCCCAGTAACGCCATCTTTATGACCTACGGGGATATTCCGGCCGCCACCCATCAAGCGCGCTTTGAATCCCAGGCGCTGTCGCGTTTTGAAGCGCTGGATAGTGTTATCAGCGTACCGGCAGAAAAACGCTACTACGCTCCTATCAGCGTTGAAGAAGCCTATCCGCTGGACGAGACCGAGGGTGAAGACCTGGACCATAAAACCCATGTCGTCATGGCCTGGTTATTGGGCAAAACCACCAACCTGGCGGAGAGCCTGGAAGCCCATTTGTTGTCCAACGTGTTGCTGGATAACAGCGCATCACCCTTACAGCAAGCCCTGGAAACAACAGACCTGGGTCAGGCGCCCTCCCCTTTGTGCGGCATGGACGATTCGCAGCACGAAATCGCCTTTGTCTGCGGCCTCGAAGGTTGTGCCCTGGAGGATGTAGATCGGATTGAACAGCTTATCCTGGATACCTTACAGCGGGTTGCAGAGGAAGGTGTTCCCCAACAATTGCTGGAAGCTTCCCTGCACCAACTCGAACTGCAACAGCGTGAAGTGGGTGGCGACGGGTATCCCTACGGTTTGCAACTGATCATGACCAGCCTGACGGCGGCGACCCATCGCGGAGATCCCATTGCCCTGCTGAATCTGGACGCCGCATTGGCAGACCTGCGCACCAAGATCCAGCAACCGGATTTTATTCAGCAATTAGCCCGCAAATTACTGCTTGAAAACCCGCACCGCGTCCGCCTGACCCTGCGTCCGGATGCGCAGATGAATCAGCGTGTCAAACAAGCGGAAATTGCCCGGCTGGCTGAACTGAAAAGCCAATTGAGTGAAGCCGACAAACAGGCGATTATCGAGCGCAGCCAGGCCTTACAGGCCCGCCAATTGCGCAAGGATGACGAAAGCCTTCTGCCCAAGGTCGGCCTGGAAGACATACCACCGCAACTGCATTACATCGGTGGCAGCCACGAAACCTTCAACGGTTACCCCCTGCGGCGTTACAGTGCCGGCACCAATGGCCTGGTCTATCAACAGATCACCTGCAAACTGCCCGCCCTGAGCGACGAGTTGAAACCCCTGTTACCGCTCTATTGCATCACCATGACCGAACTGGGGGTGGGCGATAAAGATTACCTGGCTACCCAGCGCTGGCAAGCCGAGGTGGTCGGTTCCATCAATGCATTCAGCAGCGTACGCGGCAGCGGCGATGATGTGCAGGCTATTGATGCTTACCTGACGCTGTCCGCCAAAGCACTAACCCGTAACAGCGGCGCCATGAGTGATTTAATGCACGCCACGCTAACCCAGGTGCGCTTTGATGAACTGAGTCGGTTGCGTGAACTGGTTGCACAAACCCGCGCCCGGCGCGAGCAAAGTGTCACCGGGAATGGCCATAGCCTGGCCATGAGCGCCGCCTGTGCCGGTATGAGTCCCGCCGCAAAACTGACGCACGAGCTCAGCGGGCTGGCAGGTATCCAGGCACTCAAGGCATTGGATAATAGCCTGGACGATGAACAGCAACTTCAGTCTTACGCCGGGAAACTCGCCCGCATCCACCAACTTGTTCTGAATGCCCCACGGCAGTTCCTGCTGGTGGGTGAACAGGAGCACCTGGATGATTATCTGGCTGACCTGCAACATCGCTGGCCCGCCCAGTCTGTGTCGGCAGATTTCCAGGCATTCTATCTACCGCCGGTAAACGAGCAGATCCGCGAAGCCTGGCTGACCAACACCCAGGTTAACTTCTGTGTAAAAGCCTATCCGACCGTACCCGCTGACCATCCGGACGCAGCCGTGCTGACAGTATTGGGCGGCTTCCTGCGCAACGGCTATTTGCATCGCACCATCCGTGAGCAAGGCGGCGCCTACGGCGGCGGAGCCAATCAGGACAACCACAGCGCCGCTTTCCGCTTCTATTCCTATCGTGATCCGCGCCTGGCGGACACCTTGAATGACTTTGATGCGGTGCTCGACTGGCTGCAAAGCACGTCCCATAACTGGCAGTCTGTTGAAGAAGCCATCCTCGGTGTGATCGGCAGTATTGATAAACCCGGCTCGCCAGCAGGCGAAGCCAAAAGTACCTACCACGCCGAACTCTTCGGGCGTACCCGCGAAAAACGCGAGCAATTCCGTAATCGGGTACTGGCGGTAACCCTGGCCGACCTGCAGCGGGTAGCCTCCACCTATCTGCGCCCGGAAAAGGCCAGCCTCGCGGTAGTCAGCCATAATGGCCAGCGGGATGCGTTGGATAAATTAGGCCTGGTGCTCAAAACGCTGTGAGGCAAGTGCTGAAAATCGTGGTCACATGGTTTTCAGCCTTAAACTCAACTATATTGCTTTAGGCTATAACGACAATTTGCCATAGGGATATACGGGATAATCCCTGTAGCGCCGCCCGGCGGTTAATCATTTATATTCAGACCAAGAAGACGACAGCATTGACGCTCACTTTATGATACCCACTCGCCCGCTCAACTTCAGCGCCGTTACCCACCCCGGACTCGCTCGCGATAACAATGAAGATTGTTATCTGAGCTTGCCGGAATATGGTATCTGGCTAGTGGCGGATGGCATGGGCGGCCACGAAGCCGGCGAAGTCGCCAGCGCTATCGTGCGCGATACGGTCCGGGAAACCCGTGAGAAACATGCCAACTCCTCCCTTAGCGACAGCATCCAGGCATCCCATCGCGCGGTGCTCGAAGCGGCGGCCCGTGGCGTGGGTGCGTTGGGAATGGGTTCCACTGTAGTGGCCTTATATAGCCATCACAACGATTACGAAATTGCCTGGGTGGGCGACAGTCGTGCTTACTTGTGGACCAATACCGCCGACGGCGGCCGTCTGGAACAACTCACCACCGACCACTCGTACGTGCAAATGCTGCTGGACTCCGGCGCGATTACTGCCGAGGAGCTGGAGAACCACCCGGAGAAAAATATCATCACCCAATGCATCGGTTCGCAGGAACTGGTCGATGTCAGAGTGGATATGGTGCATGGGCAATGGCAACGAAACCAATGGATATTATTGTGCAGCGATGGGCTCAGTGATGAACTGGATGATAAAGCCATCGCCCAAGTGCTGTGTGACGCCAAGGATACCGAGACCGCCGCCGACCAGTTATTGCACGCTGCGCTGACCAATGGCGGTCACGACAATATTACCTTGCAGGTTATTGAATCACCCTTCACCCGCCGTCATCCATTGGCGTCGGTATGGCAGTGGATTCCCTACCTCACCGGTCGCCGCCGGTGGGATGCTTTGATTTATGGTGCCGCTGTTGTGTCGCTGCTGGTACTGCTCTACTCGATTGTGAAATAAGGCACTTAACGCTTTCTATGCAAATACCCGGTTATCGCATTATTCGCAAAATTGCCCAAGGCGGCATGTCCACCGTCTACCTCGCGATCCAGATCAGCGTGGGGCGCGTTGTCGCGCTTAAAGTGATGTCACCGACACTCAATGGTGACCCGGCCTTCAGTGAGCGTTTTCAGCGCGAAGCCAATATCGTCGGTCAGTTATCCCATCCCAATATTGTGTCCATTTATGACATTGGTCGTCATGAAAGCCTGAATTACATCGCCATGGATTACTTACCCGGCGGCTCGGTCCACGACCGGATGATGACCGGCCTGACCGCCGAAGAGGCTTTGCGCGTTACCCGCGAAATTGCCAGTGCGCTGGACCATGCCCATGAAAAAGGCTACATCCATCGCGATATCAAACCGGAAAACATTCTCTTTCGCGCGGACAATTCTGCGGTGCTTTCGGACTTTGGCGTGGCCAAGGGCATGATCGGGGTGTCGCGGATGACCAACGTCGGCCAGGTCGTGGGCACACCGCACTACATGAGCCCGGAACAGACTCGCGGTAAACCGGTGGATGGCCGTTCTGACCTCTACAGTCTCGGCGTCGTGTTTTACGAGATGCTGACGGGCAGCGTGCCCTTTCAGGGCGAGGACGCCGTGGGGATCGCCATCAAACACCTGAGTGCGCCGGTACCCAGGCTCCCTGTGCATTACCAGAATTATCAAAAGATAGTTGATCGCTTGCTGGAGAAAGATCCCGACAAGCGTTTCCAGAGCGGTCGCGAACTGGTGAATGCGATTGAAGCCCAGGAAACTAACGGGCGCGGCAGTTACATGACCACCGCCAATCCAACCGAACTGAGCACACTCGCCCTACTGAAGGCATTGGTCGCCGCAACGGGGGCCGCGCTCAACCGCCAACTGATAAAACTGCTGCGCTTGCGCTGGACGCCACAGCGCGGCGTCTATCAGCATCCGGAAACCCGTGTTACTGAGATCCTGATCACCGGCGAAAACGAAGATGAGCGTTCAACAGCCGTATCAACGCGGGTTCATCAAGCCACCCATCTGCAACTGGTTCACAACGCCCGCCGTCGCCTTTGGTCACGGCTGGCCATCGGGGCTGTTATGCTCGGCATCATCGGCTTTAGTATTAAAGCGCTGGTCAATGAAGACGAAGCGCCTGTCGCTCCGGCCAATGCGGGGCAAATGGCTTCCAGCGTAAATGCGTCTTCCGCACCGGCGGCGCAACCAGCTGATGAAGTGATTGATCCGGTGATTCCCGCCCTGTCGACAACCATTGAGGCAACAACGTCGTCACAAGCTGCCTCGTCAGCACCCGTGACGTCACCTCCGCCACTGATCATGGCAGAACCCGAGCCGCGTTATGCGCTCACGGTAGACACCATACCCAGCAACGCGCGGGTCAGGATCATGAATATTCCTGAGCGTTACCAGCACGGCATTTTATTGAGGCCGGGTCGTTACCATATCGAGGTGAGTCATCCCGGTTTTGAAACCCGCTACGAGTGGATTGAAATTGCCGATAAGAATTTCCAGCCCAGCTATATCCTTGAAAAGGTCATTCCTCCGAGCACCAACTTCGTTAGCAATCTGGGTGGCAGCAAGCGCGGCCCGGAGATGGTGCGTATTCCGGTGGGCAGCTTTTTAATGGGGAATAAAAACGATACGACCTGTATGCCGGTCCATAACGTTGTCATCAACAAGCCGTTTGCCATCAGTAAATATGAAGTCAGCTTTGATGAGTACGACCTATTCGCCAAAGCCACCAATCGCGCCCTGCCCGGCGACAATCGGTGGGGCCGCAAGAATCGCCCTGTTATCAACGTGAGCTGGAGTGACGCACGCGCTTATACCGAATGGCTCAGCAAGATGAGTGGCGAAACCTATCGCTTGCCCACCGAATCAGAGTGGGAGTATGTCGCGCGGGCCGGCAGCAGAACTCTTTACTGGTGGGGCGACAATGACCGGGATGCAATGGATAGAGCCAATTGTCGACGCGGCTGCTACAGCAGTTTTTCCGGCTTGTTTGGCAGCAAGACAGCACCGGTTGGCAGTTACCCTGCCAATGATTTCGGCGTGTATGACACAGCCGGCAACGTGGCCGAATGGGTTCAGGATTGTTATGTCGAGAACTACAACAAGAAACCCAAAGATGGACGCGCCTATGAAACCGCCAATTGTAGCCAGCGTGTAGTGCGTGGCGGCTCATCCAAAAACAACGTGGAACAAATTGCCTCTCACGTGCGTGATCATTATGCGCCGGATGCTTACGAGGAAAACCTCGGCTTTCGCGTTGTGATGGAGTTGAGATAGTTTTTTGGTGGGGCGATGGTATTAAGTAGTGTGCGAATGTTGGTGTTAGAACATGTTTTGGAATTGGGATGTGCTTGTTGGATTACGCTACGCTGATCCAATCTCCCGTAGGTCGAATTAGAGGCTCGCATCGCGAGCGTCGTAATCCGACATCAAGCCCAACACCAAAAGATACTCACCCACTGTCACATGCAATGCCATCCATAATGCATGACCGAGATAAAAACCGATCGACCAAAAACAAAAAAGCCAGCATAACGCTGGCTTTTTTGTGTTGCTTAAAACGCTGTTAGTTACAACTGCGCAGGTAAGTCCATGCGTTTGTCCAAGCCCAACCTGAACCTGGAGCGTATGGGCCACCAACGGTACACCAGCCACCAACAGTACACTCGTACTCACTGCCGCCGTTAACAACTTTAGCGCCGGTTGAGTATGAGCTGCCGTCAACGTAAGCCGGTGAAGTACAGTTGCCAGTGCTTACAGAAGAAGAGCTGCTGGAGACAGCAACTGAACTGCTGGAGCTGGGAACTGAGCTTGCGCTGCTGGAAGAAACCGGTGAGCCAGTACAGCTACCGAGATCCAGCCATACAGCCCATTGACCAGAGTTGGTAGCCGGGTCTTGACCCTGAGTCCACCACTGAGCCTGGTAACGCTTGCCGTTGTGCTTGACTTGATTGCCGTTGTTGTAAGTAGCGCTCGCTGACCAGGCTGGCAGAGTTGCACAGGTGTCATTGGAAATGCTTGAGCTGGAAGAACTTACTACAGAGCTGTTAACGCTGGAGCTGCTTGAGCCTGGGCCGCCAGTGCCATCACCGAAGTTGAGGTCCACACACTGATAGAAACCTTCAGCCGCATCTCTCACCCAGTCACGTTGCCAAATACTGTACACAATGTGTTTGCCGGTACGGTAAGGCAGCCATACGTCGTGGTACGACGTGGTTTCCTGATCAGCCGGACCTGAGTCGTGGATCAGCACCAGATCATCCCAACGCAACGGTTGGCTATGGTTGTAACCTTCGCGAGTGATGTAGTAACGGAAATAAGTGGTTTTGTGAGCAGCGGTGTTAGTCCACACAAAGGTTTTCAAACCGGGAGTAACATTTTCTGCTGGCCAGTCAGTTCTGGCGAGGTCCATACCATACAGGTTGGCACGGCCAGCACTACACAATCTGCCATCCGGAATGTAGTTTTGGTGATCATCACGCACCCCGCCGACAGCCACTTCTTGCGGCGTGTACAGTCCCTGGTTGCCGGCTGCCTTGGCAGCGATACAAGCCGGGTGCGTCGGGTTTTCAATTCCGTTTTCTTTACACATAATCACACGGCTTTTGGGTGATGAAATGTAACCGTGCGCATTAGCGCCAGTGGCGGGAAGCAGAGAAGCTGCACCGACGATTAATGCCAAGGCACCCAAGCCTTTACGGGTTTTAACGCCCGCGATGGAACGTTTTATATTAGTTGTTTTCACGCCTCAATCTCCTGCTTTTTTGGTTTGCAAGTAGACAACAGTTCAGTGACCTGTCAGTCACCATTTATAACAACCTCCCGATACACAGTGGTACTGCTTACCCCCTCCACTGAAAATACCGAAGACCGATTGTATCCATCAAAGATATTAAATACCATATTTTTTTATTTTTAGAGATATTAAATATCATAAAATTTATGTATCCATGACGCTCGTCAATAACTAAAAAAATAATCCACGGGTTTTTCGCAAGAAAAATTCAGAATAAAAGTATAAAGAGCCAATCGTCATCAAAAGAATTGTGACCGGGTTCCGCATTTGCACATCGCACAGATCATATAAATTCGACAATCTGCGATGCAATTGTCAGCACCAGGATCAATAAGCCGCTGAAGCAGCCTCCAGTTTTACTCGCCTGACTTTTGCCACACGGATTAACACGTACATGACCGCAAACACCATCACCCAGATCATCGCCCAAACCGCTAGCACAAAGGGTAGCGACTCGGAGAAATTCCAATGACGCGCAACACCCAGGAACGCTGCATAAAACCAGATACTGTTTGATATAGAGGCGGGCAATACTGTCTTGGCAAATTCGTCGTGCTGATCAAAATTGAAAATTCGCGGCAAGGAAACCAGGTGCAATGCAAAAGCATTGATGGTGAGGATAATCACCAGGATGATCTTCGCTTGTAATTTTTGGTTGTGTAAATATTCAGGATTAACTGCAATACCTTGCAGCACCAGCAACAAACCCGTAGCCCACAGTACCGCCAGCGAAGCAATGATAATTTTTATTTCAAGATCAATATCGGGGCGTTTGCTTTCTGAATCCGAATTGAAAAAATACGTGGCCAGTTTCAAATCCGACATCAGAATAACGCCAATCGCTGAACATGCAGCAATCAGATGAAGATAGACTGTCAATGTATGCACCATTGCCTTAAACACCCCATTGCCAACCGAAGAGTGAGTTATTTTTACCTGACGATGTGTCGGTAAATTTTTAATTTTTTACGCTGCCAAACAACAACATCTTGATACTGAATGCAGGGGTATTGACCGAATATATTTTGTATAACCCTGGCATGAAAAAAAGTTAACAGGTGATGAAAGCCGTTTGGAAAACTGTTCAGGTCGCGCACTACCCGTAACGGCTTTTCAACAACCTGTTAACAACAATGGCGAAACGAATCGCCAGACTAATGGCCACAAAAAAACATATGACACGATGACTGGAGTCATCAACCAACACCTGGGGTACAACTTGACAGGAAGGATTTGCGCAAACCCTGGTTTGGCCAAACACTCCAATACAGAAAATGTGTATGAACAACACACCAGGCAAGTAACGGATGACCCGGTACAGCGCCTGCTACGTTCCCCTTAATGGCAACAGGGGCTTATTCAACACATCACAAACGGGCAATTAATTAAGATCACAACTTTTATTGTTATTGAGGCTGCAACAGGAACGGCATACAGCTCAGATGGACCAATGATACTTAATACCAATAAAAACGCAATATTTTTGTTACTTAATACCAAGCAAAATCCAATATATTGCGTCACCTGTCGCAAATTCCGGGATTTACAGGCAGGAAAAGTACTATATAAAGAGGCAGGTAATAACCTGTTGAGCGGTCAGCATGCTTCGCTTTCACAATGCCAGACCGCGACAACAGTATCAGGCGCAGCGTTTCAGAACCGCAACGAACATCGTGTCTGCATCCCATTCCGGCGCCCCCACCAGGGTGCTGGACTGTAAGGTAAAGTCGGGATGCGCTGTCAAAAATCCAGCCACTTGCGCTTCATTCTCACTGACTTGCCAACTACAGGTTGCATAAACCAGCTGGCCACCCCGGCGAACCGCCTGGCTGGCTGAGTCCAGGATGGTCTTTTGCAGGTCCAGCAGTTCAGCGGTATCCGCTGCGTGAAATCGCCAGCGCGCATCAGGATTGCGTCGCCAGGTGCCAGCGGACGTACAAGGCGCGTCCACCAATACCCAGTCAAAACCCTGTTGACGCGCCGCTTCGGCGGGCAAGCGCAAGGCTTCCCTGCCCTGCCATTCAAAGGTACGGATGTTGTACATACCGGCGCGCTTCGCCCGACGTTTGAGTTCCTCAAGTTTGTAACTGTGCAGGTCGGTCGCCAGCAACATGCCTTTATTGTTCATGCGCGCCGCAATTGCCAGGGATTTGCCGCCCGCACCCGCGCAGGCATCCCATACCTTATCGCCGGGACTGGCAGCGACGCTGGTGGCAATCGCCTGACTCGCCCGATCCTGGATCTCGACCCAGCCGTTCTTATAGGGCGTGGTTTGCAAAATCCCTGTGCCACCCAGTGCGCAGAGCCCGTCATGATCTAGCCTTACCGCTACCCCTTCATCGCGGAGCAGCTGCGCTAATTCGGATGCTGCCATATTGCCCTGAGGACGGAGCCACAGTGGCGGGGACTGGTTTTGCAAGGCAATAAAACGATCCAGGTCCCCGGTCGACCACTCACTGGCCTGCGCGCGCGCCTGCAACAAACTGGCCCAGCCCGGACGCAGGCCGTGCCATAGCATCGACGCCGCATCCTGCGAATCGGGCGATGCCATAAAGAGTGGCTGCATCCGCAGAAACCACGCCTTGCGCGCGGCGGCATCACGCAGCACCTCCGGAGCCGATGCTTCCGGCGCGCTACGCAATGCAACCCAATACCAGAAGGCTGCTGGAGGGATATGGTGAGTATCCGCTGGAGACCAGGTGCTATCCCAGCCTGCCCCATCAAAAGCCGGGGACTGTGCGCGATAGCTGTGCTCCAATAACGCCGCGAGCTGCAGATAGCGCATCGCAGCAAACATAGCGGCCGATAACTCCAATTGAATTGATATACCCGGCGGATTGTTTTTGCCGCGCGCTGACCGGCCGGGCGTATGCAATTTCAGCAGCGGCACTTGGCGTTTGAGCCATCGATCCAGCAAGGGCCAGTGCCCAGTCTGTTGCGTGTCCTCTGCCAGCCACTGGCGCCACAAGGGCAGTAATAATTCATAAGGTGCCCTGGTCCACTCGATTGTCATGGTGCTCTACCTGCCGACATGAAAAATATTTATCAACTATTTAATAACCAATGAAACGATACCGACCAGGCTGACCACCAACAATGTCACGCCCAACACCCGATAAAACACCTTCGGATCACCTTCCAGAATTCGATGGTGAAATCGCAAACCGATCACATGACCAATCGCGGCACACGGCAGCAACCACAAATGGTGGATCAACTGCAAATCCACACCCGCGTAGACAAACGCAACCATCTTGATGGTGACCAGGATAAACCAGAGAACAAATAAGGTATCGCGCAGCTGGTGTTTCGCCACATGGGTCGCAAACACCGAAATAATCAGGGGCGCACCAATCAGCGAGGTGCCACTGATGTAACCGCCGAGCATGAGGAAGCCGGTATCCAGCACAGGATGATTACTTTTAAAGGGGCGGTTTACGATGTAGGAAATGGAATAGACCGACACGATCCCGAAGATAATCCCGGTCATCAAACCGGCCGGCAGGGTCAGCAAACCCAACACGCCAATCATCTTGGGGACAATCATAATCGCCAGCGCTTTTTTCAAATAAGCCCAGTCTACTGTGCTGTCAGCGGTTGCCTGATCAGCGGATGTCCGGCTCTGCTTGCGCTGGTTTTGCCAGACGGTCAACGCGGAAAACACCAGTAGATGCACCGCGATCAATGGCAGATAAACCAGCGGTTGGTTGTCCACCAATAATAAAAAAGGCAGCGACAAAACTGCGCCGCCAAAGCCCAAACCGGAACGTACAAAGCCGCTCCAGATAAAGATCAATGCAATCAACAGGTATTGGTAAAACGCGAGATCAGCCATGACAAGGGTTCACAACAGCAGGTTCACAAGTAACAAGGAAAGGCGCGCATTATAGCGGTTGCAAGACGCGTCTATCGAAGTAATTTTTTGTTTAGCTGTTTGCCCGCCGGGCGCTGACGACGTAAAACTGACTCCAACCGCTATGTTGTTAACGCGCATTTTCCAACTGAAAGGAGTGAACGATGAGCTATCCGCCGTTTTCCCGCCGGGACCTGATGAAAGCTATGGCTGCCTTGGGCGCCTTTTCTCTCGCACCCGGACTCTTTGCCGCACCCTCCGGGAAGAAAAAACTCGGCGTGGCCCTGGTAGGGCTCGGCTCTTACAGCCGTGGCCAACTCGCGCCCGCCCTGCAATTAACACAACACTGCTACCTGGCCGGCATTGTTACCGGCTCGCCAGAAAAAATTCCGGTATGGCAACAGCAATACCGGATTCCCGATAAAAATGTGTACAACTACGACAACATGCATCAAATGGCTGACAACCCTGACATTGACGTGGTGTATATCGTATTACCCACCGGCCTGCATAAAAAATATTCCATCATCGGCGCTGAAGCCGGCAAGCATGTCTGGTGCGAAAAACCCATGGCAATGAATGCTCGCGAGTGCGAGGAGATGATCGCCGCCTGTAAGAAAAACAAGGTAAAACTGACCATCGGTTACCGCATGCAACACGAACCCAATACCCAGCGGGTTATCCAAATGGCCACAGAAAAACCCTACGGCAAGATTCAGCTGATTACCGCCGAAGCGGGCTACCGCAGCGGCGGCTCCCACGGCTGGCGCGCTGATCCGAAACTGGGCGGCGGCGCCATGTATGACATGGGCGTGTATCCTTTAAATGCGGCCCGCTACACCTCCGGCGAAGAACCCATCGCGGTCACCGCACGCCAGGAAAGCATCCGCCCGATGTATAAAGATGTCGACGAAACCATGGAATTTCGCTTGCAATTTCCCAGCGGTTGCATCGCAGAATGTGCCACCAGTTATGCACGTGGTATGAATCGCCTGCATGCACAATGTGAAAAAGGTTGGTATGAATTACAGCCGTTCCAGTCTTACAACGGGGTACAGGGTCGCACGAGTGACGGCACCTTATTAAATGCGCCGATTGAAAATCAGCAAGCGCGACAAATGGATAATGATGCCTTGGCAATTTTAAATAATTCGCCGGTGTTAGTACCGGGTGAAGAGGGATTGCGGGATATTCGTATTGTGGATGCGATCTTTAAAGCGGCTAAAGAGGGTAAGGAAATTCGTTTGTAATTTTTCAGTTGTAATTGGAAGTACTTCGCAATCCGTTTGCCATTGGGATAAGGGGTTCGAAAACGCATAAATACGTCCCTGTAGCTCCCTCAAGTCGTCCCTGACTTGAGGGTTTCGAACCCCTTATCCCAACGTCAAACTCACACTGTGCTACATCGTTGCAAAAGAAGGGCTCTCGTCAGACATCAGAGTGCAATCGCTTTTTCCTTCAACTTCTCAATCTGATCCCGCAATTTCGCTGCCGCCTCAAACTCCAGATCCTTGGCCGCCTGGAACATTTGTTTTTCCAGCGCATCAATCGTTTTCCAGATATCCCCGCCGTGCATATCCACCGCGTATTTGCCCTGTTTTTCCGCGGCTGCCGCGCGATTGCGGGCGGTGCGTCCACCAGCACCGGGCACCTGTGAACCTTCCATGATGTCAGTAATATTTTTGCGGATACCTTGCGGTGTAATACCGTGCTTGAGGTTATGTTCAACCTGTTTCTGGCGACGGCGCTCGGTTTCTTCGATGGCGCGCTGCATGGAGCCGGTCATGTTGTCGGCGTAGAGAATAGCGCGGCCATTAACGTTACGCGCGGCGCGGCCGATAGTCTGGATTAAAGAACGATCCGAACGCAGGAAGCCTTCTTTATCCGCATCGAGAATTGCCACCAGCGATACCTCCGGCATATCCAGGCCTTCGCGCAGCAGGTTAATCCCGACCAGCACATCAAACTGTCCCAAACGCAGGTCGCGGATAATTTCCACCCGTTCTACGGTGTCGATATCCGAGTGCAGGTAGCGCACGCGCACGCCGTGCTCGGCCAGATATTCTGTCAGGTCTTCGGCCATGCGTTTGGTGAGCACGGTAATCAGTACACGCTCATCTTTTGCCACGCGCAAACGGATTTCCGACAAGACATCATCCACCTGGCTGGTGGCCGGGCGCACTTCGATTTGCGGGTCTACAAGGCCTGTAGGCCGCACAACTTGTTCCACAACCTGCCCTGCATTTTCACCCTCGTATTTGCCCGGTGTGGCCGATACAAAAATCATTTGCGGCGCAAGTCGTTCCCATTCATCGAAACGCATGGGACGATTATCCAATGCGGAAGGCAGGCGGAAGCCGTATTCCACCAAGGTTTCCTTGCGCGAGCGGTCGCCTTTGTACATGGCGCCTATTTGCGGCACAGTCACGTGGGATTCGTCGATAACCAATAAGGCTTCTGCCGGTAAATAATCGAACAGGGTCGGTGGTGGCTCGCCAGGGTTGCGGCCGGATAAAAAGCGCGAGTAATTTTCAATCCCGTTGCAATAACCCAGCTCCTGCATCATCTCCAGATCGTAACGTGTACGTTGTTCCAGGCGTTGTGCTTCAACCAATTTATTATTTTCACGCAGGTACTCCAGGCGCTCTTTCAATTCTTCCTTGATATTGTCGATGGCTTCAAGAATTTTACTGCGCGGTGTAACGTAGTGAGATTTCGGGTAAATCGTCACACGCGGTACTTTATGCAGCACTTCACCCGTGAGCGGATCGAAGATAGAAATCTGTTCGATTTCATCATCAAATAATTCCACACGCACGGCATCGCAATCGGAGTCGGCGGGATAGATATCAATCACATCGCCGCGCACGCGATAGGTGGCGCGATGAAATTCCATGTCGTTGCGCGTGTACTGCAATTCGGCAAGACGCCGCAAAATACTGCGTTGATCGATCTTGTCGCCGCGCACCAGATGCAACAGCATCTTGAGATAGGAATCTGGGTCGCCCAAACCGTAAATCGCCGACACGGTTGCCACCACAATCGCGTCTTTGCGTTCCATCAACGCCTTGGTGGCGGACAAGCGCATTTGCTCAATGTGCTCGTTCACCGAAGAGTCCTTTTCAATAAAGGTATCGGAAGACGGTACATAGGCTTCGGGCTGGTAGTAGTCGTAATAGGAAACGAAATATTCCACCGCGTTATTGGGGAAGAATTCCTTGAACTCACCATACAATTGCGCGGCCAGGGTTTTGTTGTGGGCCATGATCAACGTAGGCCGTTGCACCTGGGCAATAACATTGGCGATGGTAAAGGTCTTCCCCGAGCCGGTCACACCCAACAGCGTTTGGTGCGCCAGTCCGGCCTGGATGCCTTTCACCAAACCGGCGATGGCAGTGGGTTGGTCTCCGGCGGGACCAAAGGCGCTGTTCACAGAAAAAATTTGTTTCGACATAGGATTTACGACTTGGGCAGTAAAGGACGTGGGCAAAGCATCGGGCTTGATACGATGCGCCACCCTATCAGGTTCAATTGACAACCGCTGTCAGGAGAGTGACAGTCAGTGCTTGATTTGGGCATTAGGCCAAAGTTCAAGGATCTCCTGCAGCTGTTGTTCGGGACCGAACTCTTCCCACAGGATGCCGTTGCAATCGCGGGTATCGGTAAAGGCGCTGGCCGCACTCTCCTCCCAACCCAGGTGGCGGAGGCCCGGAACTTCACCCGCAGGGATTTGACGAATAGAAAAGTTCAGCGTTTCGGTGCGCCAGAGGGCGTATTTATCGGGCACAATCACCTGGGGCTGGCTTGCCAGGCGCTGCGTATAATCCGCAATGGAATCCGTCAATGAACGCACACCCAGCGCAATGTGAAACTTTCGCATCTGCTATCCTCCGCTCAGCACTAATGTCAAATTCATGAGGCCTATCATGACCGAATATCGCACAGAAACCGACAGCATGGGCGAGGTCAAGGTACCCGTCTCTGCCCGTTACGGCGCGCAAACCCAGCGTGCAATCAATAACTTTAGCATCAGCGGCCGAGGCTTACCGGCCAGTTTTATCCAGGCAGTGGCATTGATTAAAAAGACCGCTGCCCAGGTGAATAGTCAGTTGGGGCTGCTGGATAACACCATCGCACAGGCGATTGTCCAGGCGAGTGACAGCATCATTGATGGCGGCCATGTCGATCAGTTTCCGGTGGATATCTTCCAGACCGGTTCCGGTACCAGCACCAACATGAACGTCAATGAGGTGATTGCCAACCTCGCCAGCGAACAGCTGCAGACACCCGTCAGCCCCAATGACCACGTCAACATGAGCCAGAGCAGCAACGACGTGATTCCCACCGCGATCCACGTCAGCGCAGTGCTGCAACTGGAAGAAAAATTGCTGCCCGCGCTGGAATATTTGCACACCAGCCTGCTCGGCAAAAGTGTCCAGGTGGACGGCTATGTTAAAACCGGGCGCACCCATTTAATGGATGCCATGCCTGTGACCCTCGCACAGGAACTGGAAGGCTGGACGCATCAGATAGAAGCCAATTATGTGCGTCTGCGTACGCTCATGCCGCAATTACTGCACCTGGCACAGGGCGGCACGGCGGTGGGCACCGGGATCAATGCACATCCCTCTTTCCCTGCGAAATTCGCAGCGCAACTGGCCGTCAATACCGAACATCCCTTTGTGCCCGGCGATAACCTGTTTGCGCTGATCAGCAGCCAGGACACCGCCGTCGCGCTGTCCGGCCAATTGAAAACCCTGGCGGTCAGCCTGATGAAGATCGCCAATGATCTGCGCTGGATGAACTCTGGCCCCCTGGCCGGTTTGGGAGAAATTACCCTGGAGGCGTTACAACCCGGCTCATCGATCATGCCGGGCAAAGTGAATCCGGTGATTCCAGAAGCGGTGGCGATGGTTGCAGCGCAGGTGATGGGCAATGACACCACCATTGCGATTGCCGGTCAGTCAGGCAATTTTCAATTGAATGTAATGCTACCGGTGATCGCGCACAATTTGCTGGAGAGCATTGAGTTGTTGGCCAATGCCAGCCAGTTATTGGCGGAAAAAGCCATCGCAAGTTTTACCGTGAACGAAGCCAACCTGACCAAGGCGCTGGCGCGCAATCCCATCCTGGTCACGGCGTTGAACCCCATTATTGGCTACAACAAAGCCGCCGCCATCGCCAAGAAAGCCTACAAGGAAGGACGCGATATCCTTGATGTGGCGGAAGAGGAAACGGATATACCGCGCGCGGAATTGGTGGAGCTGTTGAATCCGGAGAAGTTAACCCGTGGTGGTTTGTAAGCGCGTTGTCGGATTACGGCTTCGCCTAATCCGCCTACTTCCGCCCGCCACGTAGGTCGTATTAGCGCAGCGTAATCCGACAATGTCTCTTCGGAAAATCGCGTATTGCTTTGTCGGCACACCGCGTCGGATTATGCTGCTGGGCACCTAATCCGACCTATTTTTTGCATGCTCTGGGCAATTCGGCTTTAAGGATATCCGCCAAACGCCGGGTGGCCGGGCCGGCGAAATCGCGGTCGGCGAAGGTGATATAAATCGGCACCTCCCGTTCTGCACCCACCTCGACTGACAAGTATTTCAAGCGACCGGCGGCAATCTCCTGGTGGGTATAGGCATCCGGCAGCCAGGCATAGCCGAGCCCCATGCGAATGGCTTCCAGTGAGGTTTTGATATGGCTCACCGTCCAGCGCTGTTCGGCTTCCTGCCAACCCTCAGAGCGGCGGCGAAACAACCCGGAATCGCGCACAATAATCTGCCGATGTTGGCGAAGATCCTCGACATTGGCGGGCCGCCCTAGCTGTTGCAGCGGATGATCCGGACTGGTCACGCCACGCATAATTACCGTCACCAGTTTATCCCCCATAAACCCCGGCGGCACCCGGCCGCCGATAGCCAAATCGACCTGCCGTTGTAGCAAAGCGTCTTCAGTTCCACTCAATACCGACTCGTAAATCTCCACGCGGGTTTCAGGGTAATCCCGCGCGAATATTTCCAGGCAACGCAGGATTTTTTCAGAGGGGATAATCAGGTCAGCCGCAATACTGATCAACGGCTCAATATGGGAAGACAAGCTTGCCGCCGCCCGTTCCAGACGCTCCGCCTGTTCCAGCAATACCCGCGCGCGGCGGTACAGGACCTCGCCCGCTGGCGTAGCGACGGCGCGCCGCCCTTGCAATTCAAATACCGCCACACCCAGCAACGTCTCCATTTGCTGGATGGCGTAGGACACGGCCGATTGGCTCTTGTTCAGCATCTCGGCCGCCTTGGCATAACCACCAGCATCGATGACGGCCAGCAGCGCACGCCACTGCTCCAGGCTGACCTTGGGTTCACAACAGGTGGGTACCGTCGCTTTGGGAGTCGCCATCACTGCCTCCAATAGATTAGTTTTTTCGATTAAAACACGCTAAATATCGCTGTTTATCATCGGCTGGTCAAATCATTAAATAGCTCCATGGCAATTCAGCCACTGACACATGAAGGAGCAAGACCATGAGCACTCTGTTACAAATCACCAGCAGTATCACCGGCGACAACAGCCAATCCACCGCCTTGAGTAATGAATTCGTCGCACGCTGGAAAGCACAGCATCCTGATGGCAAGGTTGTCCTGCGTGACCTGGCTGCTGAAGCCCTGCCTCACCTGGATGGCGCGCGCCTGGGTGCCTTGTTTACTCCGGCTGACCAGCGCACACCGGAGCAACAAGCGGTCGTTGACTACTCTGATGAACTGATCAACGAATTGCGTAACGCCGATGTGATTGTGTTGGGTGTGCCCTTATATAACTTCGGCATGCCTTCGACACTCAAGGCATACTTCGACCACATCGCCCGCGCCGGTGTGACCTTCCGCTACACCGCCAATGGCCCGGAAGGTTTGTTGCCCGATGTTCCCGTGTATGTCTTTGCCACCCGCGGCGGCCATTACGCCGGGGGACCCGCTGACTGGCAGTTGACTACCTTCCTGAACTTTGTAGGCTTCAAGCAAGTAGAAACTATTTACGCCGAAGGTCTGGCTTTAGGTGACGACAGCAAGGCCAAAGGTATCAACGCTGCCCAGGAGCGAATCAATCAATTGACCGCTGCCTGATCTTTAGAGGAGGTTTTTATGCAACGCGAACTGCAACAAATTGTCCCCGGCCGCGCCACCAGCGATGGGGCTGGCGTGCGCATAAAACGAAGCCTCGGACAAACACCCCATGCCCGTTTTGATCCGTTTCTGATGCTGGATGAGTTTAATTCGGAAAATGCGGACGACTATATCGCCGGTTTCCCGTCGCACCCTCATCGCGGTTTTGAAACCGTCACCTACATGCTCGAGGGTCATATGTTGCACGAAGACCATCTGGGCAATCGCGGTGACCTGAAAACCGGTGACGTGCAGTGGATGACCGCAGGCCGGGGGATTATCCATTCGGAAATGCCCCAGCAAGAACACGGCGCCATGCGCGGTTTTCAGCTCTGGCTTAACTTGCCAGCGGCAGAAAAGATGAAACCGGCAGCCTACCGCGATATTCCCGCAAAGGATATCCCGGTAGTGCCACTGGCGAATGGCGGGCAGGTTAAAGTAATTGCCAACAGCGTTACGGTGGACGGCAAGACTATTACCGGCCCCATTCACGGGCTGAGCACCGAACCGATTTATTGGGATGTGCATTTACCGGCGCAGGGTGTGTTTGAGCAAGCTGTGCCGAACGACCACAACCTGTTTGTGTATGTCTATCAAGGTGAGGTGGCGATCGGTGATGATCAGCGCAAGTTAAGTGCTGGCAATGCGGGATTATTGTTTAAAGGTGATGCAGTAAAGATCGCCGCGACCAACGACGAGACCCGCTTTCTGGTGCTCGCCGGAAAACCGATCAAGGAGCCCATAGCCCAATATGGCCCCTTTGTGATGAACACCCAGGATGAGATTGAGCAGGCCATCCGGGATTATCGCAGCGGTGAGTTAGTCAATTATTAAGTTTTCACCCCAGCCCCTTAATTGGGGCTTTTTTATATTACCGGGCCAACCTCAAGGTAATCACCGTCGCAAACGCCCACACCCAGAAAAAGAACCACACCAACACGGGCGTCAACATGCCCAGTTGCAAACCGGCAAAACCTTTGCCCGCATAGAAAGGATAAATAATAAAAAGCTGGACAAATGTCGGGATCAGACTGATGACGAAGCTGCGCATAAAGATACTGCTGGTCAGCATCGGCAACAAAAACAACAGGCCCCACAAACCGCCCCAGACAATACGCGGGTACATCCACTGCGGAGCCACAGAACCGTACAAACTGACACCGAAAGACTGCGAAATGCCGTAACGGCTGAACAGCCACATCACCACACAATACACCACACCACCGACACAACCGGCAGCAAAACACAGCAAGAAGTTTTTCATTGTTTTTTCTCTGGTACAGATACAAAGACAGGAGACGGTTATTCTTTAAACACAGGTAATTGTAAAGAAATGTCCAAGCGTGTCAGCAGTCTACTCGTTGGGCGAGCATGACCGACCACGAAATGATAGACTGGCCGCCGAATTTTCACCATGACCCATTTCCTGTTCGATGACATTAAACAGTCAATGTTTATCATCAACATATCGGGCTCTCACTGATAGATGCTGGTAACCATGTTTACGTTTTTTGAAAGCCTGATTAAACCTTTCCCGCCCCAGGACCCGCAACAGCCGCCCAAAACCCTGTTCGCGTTTTGCCGCCATTACACGCGTGGCATCGAATTTCATTTGGTATTTATGGCCCTCCTGACTGGCGCCATTGCGGTGATGGAAGTATCGCTCTTCGCCTTTTTGGGCGAGCTGGTGGATAAGCTCAACGCCCATACGCCGGAAAGTTTATTTTCGGAATCCGGCGATCAATTGCTAATCATGGCCGTCGTGATTCTGCTTGCCCTGCCCTGCGCCGTGTTTTTGCATTCCACGGTGATTCACCAGACGTTGCTAGGTAATTACCCTATGCGGATTCGCTGGCAGGCGCACCGTTACCTGCTGGGCCAGAGCCTCGCGTTTTATCAAAATGAATTCGCCGGACGCATTGCCACCAAGGTGATGCAAACCGCATTGGCGGTGCGCGAAACCGTCATGAAACTACTCGACGTTTTGCTCTACGTTGTAGTGTATTTCAGTGGCATGGTGTTGTTAGTGGCATCCATGGATTACCGGCTGGCAATCCCGTTGTTGATCTGGTTTGTCTGTTACGCCGGTTTGCTGTATTACTTTCTCCCACGCCTCGCCAAGGTGTCCGCTGAACAGGCCGATGCACGTTCCGATATGACTGGCCGGCTGGTGGATACTTACACCAATATTTCTACAGTGAAATTATTTTCCCACTCGCGCCGTGAAGCGACTTATGCAAAGGAAGGCATGGAACATTTCCTGACCACCGTTTATCGGCAAATGCGTCTGGCCACGCTCTTGAACAGTGGCGTATGGACCTTGACGGCACTGTTGATTTTTTCCGTTACGGCTTTGTCCATCTGGCTGTGGACCGAATCCGCTATCTCTACCGGTGCTATCGCCGCCGCTGTGGGCCTGGTATTGCGCCTGAATGGGATGGCGCAGTGGATCATGTGGGAAGTGTCTTCGTTGTTTGAAAATATCGGCACTGCGCGCGACGGTTTAAACACCTTATCCAAACCCCGCGATGTGCAGGACCAGCCCGGTGCGCCGGCACTCACCATTCATCAGGGCGGCATTCGCTTTGACGATGTGAGCTTTCATTACGGCAAAGGCAGCGGCGTGATTGATCATTTCTCCCTCGATATTAAACCGGGTGAAAAAATTGGTCTGGTCGGTCGCTCCGGTTCCGGTAAATCCACATTGGTGAATTTGTTGATGCGCTTTTATGATGTAGAATCCGGCAAGATTCTGATTGATGGAAAAAATATTGCCGAGGTATCGCAGGAAAGCCTGCGCGCCCACATTGGCATGGTGACTCAGGACACCTCGTTGTTGCACCGTTCGGTGCGCGACAATTTACTTTACGGTAAACCGGATGCCACCGAAGAAGATATGATTCGTGCGGCCAAGCAAGCAGAAGCCCACGAATTTATTCAGTACCTGGATGATGGCAAGCATCGCACCGGTTACGATGCTCATGTGGGTGAACGCGGCGTGAAATTATCCGGCGGGCAACGTCAGCGCATTGCTATCGCGCGCGTTCTTATCAAAGACGCACCGATCCTGATTATGGATGAAGCAACCTCTGCATTGGATTCAGAAGTGGAAGCGGCTATTCAGGCTAACCTGACAACCTTGATGGAAGGCAAAACCGTTATCGCTATTGCACACCGTTTATCGACTATTGCCGCCCTGGATCGTTTGATCGTGTTGGATCAGGGCCGCATTGTGGAACAGGGAACCCACAGCGAATTGATTGCGCTCGGCGGACTCTACGCCCAACTCTGGGCTCACCAATCCGGCGGCTTCCTGGGCGAGATGTGATCACGCTCTATGTAGGTCGGATTAGCACAGCGTAATCCGACGCGATCTTTCTACAAAGAGAAGACGCGATGGTACTGAAAAATATTGTCGGATTACGCTACGCTAATCCGACCTACTTGTTCTTTTTGATAAACACATCCCAGATCAATAACACCAGCCCCACCGTAAAGCCAACATGCGCGACCAGCGCACCACCGGCAAAGAGCAATCCTAGCCCTACCGGATTACCATCTTCCGGGCCTAAAAAAACATACAGCATTAAGGGCGCGGCACAGACCAACACCAGCAACAAACTCAGCGCAATAATTTTGATACCGCGCGGTGAATTACTACGCAATATCGCGGTGACAGGATTTTTCAACATAGTGTTCACTGTGCACGGTTTGCAGGCAGAGAAAACATGCGTCGCACAAGGTTTTCAACAGCTGCTCAAGGATTCGGCAAAAAGATTCAGTAATTCGTCAGTGAATTACCACATTAAATCGTCAGGAATAACATAATCCGCGTAGGGATCATCATCTTTGGTATCTGTGGCTGCTATTGCATTGGCAACCAGTACACAGCCGGGATCACGCAACGCTATCTTATCGGCAATGATACGCGGCACCAGTTCGTACTCACCGGCTGATTTAACGATGGTTAATTGCCCGCGAATCAGCTGCTGCTGCATCTCCGGCTTCATGCGAATTTTCTTGATCTGTTTGCCGTCGGTGAAATTGTATTCAACGTCACCACCTTTGGGTTGGCGATTATTGTCCACCAATTGTTTGATTTGCGCTGCAATGGCTTTATTGTGCAACTCCTGGTCACGCTGCCGATTCAACTCCCGATCGCGCTGCACTTTTTCCAGCCGCGCTTGCTCCGCCTGTTGTTTCACTTCGTCAACGACTTCCTCTGCCGAGCGACGGGCGACATTCGTTTGTTTACGCTTTTCTTTATTGACCTGTTTGACTTGCTTCTTGTCAACCAGGCCCGCTTTCAGTAATTGATCTTGTAGAGATGGCATACCTACCTCTTCCGTTTTTCTGATGGATCACAGCCAGGGCGTCACTCTCGCAGCAATTTCCCGGATTGGCAATATCGCCCAGCCAAACTGCCCACTGCCGTAAACTGATAAACTGGCGATCTTTTTGGCCTACCGACTCGCCAGCTTGAACCAAACCTTATGAAGAGCAATGAAAACCTGCCGCCCCGCCGTTGGGATATTTTCTGCCGGGTGATCGACAATTACGGCGATATCGGCGTCTGCTGGCGGCTGGCACGACAATTACATTGTGAATATGGCCTGTCCGTCCGCCTGTGGCTGGATGATCTTGCCGCATTGCGCCGCCTGTGGCCCAGCACCGCAGATTGCGCGCACCAAACCGTGAGTGGGATTGAGGTTGTGCAATGGCCGGCAGTATTTCCCGCTGTCGAACCTGCCGAGGTCGTCATTGAAGCCTTTGCCTGCGAATTACCGGAGACCTATGTTGCCGCCATGGCCCGGCAGCCTGAGCGCCCCCGCTGGTTGAACCTGGAATACCTGAGCGCCGAAGCCTGGGTGGATGATTGCCACGGCATGCGCTCCATCCATCCCCAACACGGTTTAGTTAAAACCTTCTTCTTTCCCGGTTTTACCGGGAAAACCGGCGGTTTGCTGTGTGAAGCGCAATTGCGTCAGGAGCGCGAGGCATTTCAGGCAAATCCCGAAGCGCGCGTAAATTTCCTGGCGTCCATGGGTGTGACAACCGTTTCGGATGCCTTGCTTATCTCGTTATTCAGCTACGAAAACCCCGCCATTCATTCGTTAATGGAAACCTGGTGCAAATCCTCCCGACCGATTCATTGCCTGGTGCCCGAGGGAAGGATCCTCACCTCGCTCGGTCGCTACTTCGATACCGTCCCGGCCGTTGGCGCCAAGGTCATGCTGGACCAGCTGACCTTGCAGGTGATTCCTTTTATGACACAAGACCGGTACGACCGCCTGCTGTGGAGTTGTGACATCAACTTCGTGCGCGGCGAGGACTCCTTTGTGCGCGCACAATGGGCGGCCAAGCCGCTGGTGTGGCATATCTATCCCCAGGACGAAGAGGCACATCTGGTCAAGCTGGCGGCATTTATGGCGCGCTATCACCAAGGCTTGCCGCCCTTGCTGGTGCAGGCGCTGGAGAGCCTGTGGCACGGCTGGAATCGTGGAGACAACTGCCAGGACGCCTGGAACCAGTGTCTGGAGCGACTGTCGGAGTGGCAGCTCCACAGTCATCACTGGGAGCAAACCCTAAATTCTTTGGGGGATTTGGCTGCAAAGCTGGTGCAATTTTGTGAAAAACCGCTATAGTAGCCGCCGATTTTAACCATCAATTTTTGGGATTCGTCATGAAAACTGCACAAGAACTGCGCGCCGGTCATGTAATCAACATCGACGGCTCACCCTGGGTTATCCAGAAAGCGGAGTTTAACAAGTCAGGCCGTAACTCTGCCGTTGTTAAGATGAAGCTGAAGAACCTGCTGAACGCCATCGCCACCGAAACGGTTTACAAAGCCGACGACAAGTTCGAAGACATCATCCTTGATCGCAAAGAAGTGACCTACTCTTACTATGCCGATCCTATGTATGTGTTCGTGGATTCCGACTACGAACAATACGAAGTGACTAAAGAAGAACTGGGCGATTTGCTGCTGTACATCGAAGACGGTATGCAGGACGTGTGTGAAGCAGTGTTCTACGACGGTCGCGTTATCTCTATCACCCCGCCCAACACCATCGTGCGTGAAATCGCCTACACCGAACCGGCTGTACGCGGTGACACTTCCGGCAAGGTGATGAAGACTGCCCGCCTGAACAACGGTACTGAGCTGCAAGTCTCTGCGTTTGTGGAGATCGGTGATTTGATTTCCATCGACACCCGCACCGGCGAATACAAATCGCGCGCTAAAGCCTAAGCGACCCGTGTTTGCAAAAAAGCCCCATCTTTATGGGGCTTTTTTTATGGGCGCCAGATTGATGGGTGCCAGGTTTAGGGGTACCAGAAACCGCAGATCTTATGTAACAGATCGACCTGCTTCCTGACTTTTCCGCTCAACACACGGACGAGCCCTGCCAGCTTGCTATACTCCCCCGGACGAAAATAAAAGGAGTAGCACATGGCATTAGACAGCCTCTCATTACTCGTCCTGGTCGGATTGGTATCCATCGCCTGCCAATGGTTTGCTTGGCGCATTCGTATTCCCGCCATCTTGCCCTTGTTATTAGCTGGCCTAGCGCTGGGGCCGGGGTTTCATATCCTTGATCCGGACGCCCTGTTCGGTGAGCTGCTTTTCCCGCTGGTCGTACTCTCGGTCGCTATCATCCTGTTCGAAGGCAGCCTGACCTTGCGCTTCAGTGATTTGCAAAATCACGGCACCATGGTGCGCAACCTGGTGACACTGGGAGCATTAATTACCTGGCTGATCGTGACACCCAGCGCACATTACTTCCTCAACCTGTCCTGGGAACTGGCCTTTTTGTTCGGCGCTATTGTGGTCGTTACCGGCCCCACCGTCATTGTCCCCATGCTGCGCACCGTGCGACCCAAAGCGAATATTGGCAACATCCTGCGCTGGGAAGGCATTGTGATTGACCCCATCGGCGCCCTGCTGGCGGTACTGGTTTATGAATTTGTCGTGTCCAGCCAGGAAACCGCATTAGCCCATACCCTGCAGACCTTTGGCCTGACCCTGGCCATCGGCTTCGGCCTGGGTGCCGCCGCCGGTTATTTTTTGGGGATCGCCTTGCGTCGCAATTGGTTTCCGCACTACCTGGAAAATACCGGCGTGCTGACCTTGATGTTGGGCGCCTATGCACTCTCCAACCACGTTGCCGAAGAGTCCGGTTTATTGACCGTAACGGTGATGGGTATCTGGCTGGCCAACATGAAGCACGTTGAAGTGGAAAGCATCCTGGAGTTCAAGGAAACCCTAAGTGTCTTGCTGATTTCAGCCTTATTTATCCTGCTGGCCGCCCGTATCGATTTTTATGCGATCAGCCAATTGGGCTGGGGCGTGGTATTTGTGCTGCTGGTAGTCATCTTTGTGGCGCGTCCCTTGAGTGTGTTGGTGTCGAGTATCGGGACGACGCTGAACTGGCGCGAATTAGCCTTGCTGAGCTGGATCGCGCCACGCGGTATTGTTGCCGCTGCAGTATCGGCACTCTTTGCCCTGAAGCTGGAAGAAGCAGGTTTTCTGGAGGCAGAAAAAATTGTCCCCATGGTGTTCCTGGTGATTATCACCACCGTGGTATTGCAGAGTTTGACTGCCGGCACCTTCGCGAAGATGTTAGGCGTACGTGCGCCAGCTCCACAAGGCTTGCTGATTTTTGGGGCCAGCGCATTTCCCCGCGCCCTCGCCAGCGAACTGATCAAACAGGATATTCCAGTCAAATTGGCGGACACCAACTGGGATAACATCCGCGCAGCCCGTATGCAGAATATTCCCACTTATTACGGCAACCCCGCCTCCGAGCATGCCCACCGCACGCTCGACCTGGTACTCACTCGCCACCTGTTGATACTGTCACCCTACCGCCAGCTGAACCCCGTCTTGAGTTACGACTACGAAGCCATTCTGGGCAAAGGCAATGTATGGGGCCTGGGCTACGGAGACAAAGACACCCGCGCCAGCCACAAACAGGCCGAAGACTACGCCAGGAATTTAAGCCTGTTCGGCGAGGATATCACCTACGGCAAATTGGCCAGCCTGATGGCGCGCGGCGCCCAGATAAAAACCACCCCCTTGACGGACGCCTTTACCATCGAGGACTACGCCAATAATTACGGCACCCGCGCCCTGCCACTGATCGCCCTCGACCCAAACAATCGCACCTTTATTTATACCGCGGGCATGTATACCCCTGAGACGAACACCAAGGAAAACAACGCAGCACCTCGCCATGAACCCACCAAGCGTGCCTGGACACCTAAAGCGGGCTGGCAGATTATCAGCTTGATCACACCGGAGACTGAAGCGAAGCCTGTCACGACTGAAGATACACAATAAAAATCGTCCTTTCGGACAGCTGTACTTTACGAACGCATAAAATGAGTTTGCGATTAAGGGTTTCCGTTTCGAAACCCTCAAATCAAGGATGATTTGAGGGAGCTACAGGGACGATTCATTCACCACATCCCTGTGGCTCACCCTTCGGCAGCTTCGCTGTGCAAATTGGCTATCCTGCCAATTTGGTATGCGTTTTTGAAACGGAAACCCTTAATCGCAAACGGCCTACGAAGCACCTATATCGCACCAGAAATGCCCTACTGACATCCTACCTCACCTCTTTTAGTGCAGCCCACTAGCGCAAAACAGTCAGCTTTTTAATTTATTGTCCAATTAGTCAGCTTATTTCAAGCATTCACATAAAGGGGAATGAAAGTTGCAAATCAGGGGCAACAACAAGTGAATCCTGGGAGCTAACGATGCAAACTTTTATTGAAAACATGCCCAAAGCGGAATTGCATGTTCACCTGGAAGGAACACTGGAACCGGAACTCAGTTTTGAACTGGCACAGCGCAATCAGATCGACCTGCCCTACAAAACGCCGGACGACTTGATCGCTGCTTACAACTTCTACGACCTGCCCTCTTTTTTAACCATCTACTACGCCGCCATGGATGTGTTGCGCACCGAAGCCGATTTTTACCAGCTCACCTGGAATTATCTGAGCAAAGCCCGCAGCCAGAATACGCTTTATGCTGAGGTGTTTTTTGATCCGCAAGCGCACACCAGTCGCGGGGTGGAATTCGGTGTGGTTATCACCGGTATTCATAACGCCCAGGTGGACGCTAAAGAAAAACTCGGCATCGAAAGCCAATTGATTATGTGCTTCCTGCGCGACATGAGCGCGGAATCCGCCATGGCGCATCTGGAAATGGTCAAACCCTATCGCGACTGGATTATCGGCGTAGGGCTGGATTCCGATGAAAAAGATAACCCACCAGTTAAGTTTGCAGACGTTTTTAAACAAGCGCGGGAGATGAGTTTAAAACTGACGATGCATTGTGATGTAAACCAGCAAAATACCCTGGTGCATATTGGCCAGTGCCTCGATGACATTATCGTGGACCGCATAGACCACGGGGTGAATTCCCTTGAAGACGATGCACTGTGTGAAACGATAAAGAAACGCGGTCTCGGGCTGACGGTGTGCCCGGTGTCCAACCGCTTTGTGGTGCAATCGCTCACCTCTGCAGAAATTCGCACCATGCTACAAAAAGGCATGCTCGCCACCATCAACTCCGACGATCCCGCGTACTTTCGTGCGTACCTCAATGAAAACCTGCTGGAGCTGCAACAGGAAGGACAATTCACCAGCGACGAAATCACCACCCTGGTTGGCAACGCGTTTCGGGTCGCCTGGTTACCGGAGGCGCAGAAGAACCATTACCTGACATTACTCAACGAGTATGTCACCACCAACACTGACCAGCCGGCCAATTAATATCGGGATAATGCTATGAAATTTTTAATTACCAGACGGTTGCTTGTCGTTATTGCCAGCTTCTTCGCGAGTGTAACACCGGCCAGCCAGGCACAGGAAAAACCACGATTCTACGAACCGACCGATACCATTGTGATACTTGGCGCTGTGCCGCAGGAAATCCCGGTACTTACCGAGGCTCTGGAAAATTCCGAGAAAAAAAGTGTGTGGGGCATTCCTTACTGGCAAGGAAAATTGCATGGCAAGCCGGTGGTTATTGCTATTACCGGTATCGGCAAAACCTTCACCGGCATGACAACCACGTTGTTCATCAAGGAATTTAAACCGCGTATGGTACTCATGACCGGTACCGGTGCACGCATCAACCAACAGTTGCGCACCGGTGATGTTATCGTGGCGACGCACACCTATGAGCATGACTACGGCAGCCTCACGGCAAAGGATATGGTGTATCGCCCGATGAATGGACCTGATAACGGCAAGGAGGTGACCAACGAATTTAAACCCTCCGCTGCGATGCTGGCCCTGGCAAAAAAAGCCATGGATACGTATGAACCACAAACCGTGACCGCCAATGACAGCACCTACAAAAATTCGGTGCGCTACGGCGTTGTGGCGTCATCGGATTTATTCGGTGTGCCGCAGGTGCGTATTGATCTACTGCGCAATCACTTCAAGACCGACATCATGGAGATGGAATCTGCTCCCTTGGGTCATGTGTGCGAAGCTTTGGGTGTGCCTTATTTAATTGTGCGCGCAGGCTCCAATGTAGCCCAGGAAGCACCCAATGATGATTACCTGCGCCTCGGTCCTATTGCTGCGCGGGAGGCCGCGAAATTTTCATTGCACCTGGTGAAATTTTTATAGTTTAGAGGCTCTGCGAAGCGGGAAAAATAAACGATGAGGGTGTCATTTTTTGCAAGACTTGCGATGTTATGCGTTGCGCTTCCCTGTTATGGCGGCATCTACTCTGATGCCGTAAAACAATTAGGCTACAGCGAACTGGCAGCAACATTTTCTGCGGAAAAAGTTACGCGTATCACTGGCATAGATGCCGGCAAAGCCGAGGACTTTCTCGAGCAACAGGCGCTGGCTGTGCTCAAAACCCTAGGCGCCCCCACAACAAAAGTGGATCTCGCCAGATTTGTTGCGCACTACAGCAAACCGGACCTTGCTTATCTCGGAAACCTGCGCGAACCCTCTGTATACCAACGCATTGAAACACACTGGCTGAGCGCCGAGCAAGAAAACCATTCAGACTTTGCCATCGCCTTGCATGCGGTGATCGAACAGGGCGTGGCAACCGGCTATAACATCTATACCACCCCCTGGCCGCTGTTCGAGCGTGAGACACATATCATCTATGGTCATAACGATATTGATCATGCCCAGCAGTTACTCGCGCTGCTGGCCAGTGAGGGGCTTGAAGCGCAGGTTGGTTTTTCGCTGAAAACCTCAGCATTTTTACATCGTGACGATTGGGGCACACCAAACCCCAACACTATTCGACTAAGCGATAATCGCCATCTGATAGAAGCGCGTGAGTACGATTTACATTTTGGTTTTGCGGCTGCCGATGACAAACAACGCTTTATGCAAATAGTGAATCGTTACGCTAAAAAAAATCGTGCTGAACAAGCCGGCCTTATTCGCAACGCCTGGTGGCAACCCTATTACCGCAGCCTGGTTGCTGCACCAGATTTCCATCCGGTTACACAGATTCTGGTAAGCCACGAAGAGGAAACCGCTGTACTACTTGCCTTGCCAGACAAGGCACCAGATTTAATCAAAAACATTACTGCACTTAACAAAACCTGGACTCTCAATCCGGAAACGATTTGGGTAAATCCCGCTTTTTATCGGTATTTACAGGGTGGTTATAAATAACGGGAAAATAAATCGCGCTATGGCGCGGCGCGACGTTTGTTTTTGTTGAAAGCCCAGAACAGGCGAATCCCCAACAACACTGTCACGATAGCGCCGTAGACAGCTGCCTCAAAATAGCTGGAGCGCACCTGCCATAAGACATGAATCCAGGCGAGGATCAACGCAAGGTAAACCAGACGATGCAGCTTGACCCAGTTTTTCCCCAGGCGTCGCATCATCTTTTGTGTGGAGGTGATACCCAGGACAATCAGAATCAACAGCGCCGGAAACCCTACGGTTATATAGGGTCGTTTGAGTGTTTCAGACACCAGGCGACTGAAATCCAGGCCGAGAATAAAAATCAGATACGACAATAAATGCAATACACCGTAGAACAAGGCAAATAAGCCCAGCATCCGGCGGTGGGGCATCAGCCAATTCCATTTCAATAAACGCCGTAAGGGTGTGACAGATAACGTGATAAATAAAAAATAGAGCGTCCATTCGCCGGTGAACAACACAATGGTTTTCGCGGGATCAGCGCCGAGTTGTTGGGTAATGGTGTTGAAGACCAGCCAGGCGAAAGGAATAAGGGCGCAGAGAAAGATGATGAGGCGTCGCCAGCGGGTGGGGATTTGTTGCACGGGGTTATCCGGGTTGGTTTGGTTTGGGTAGATAGCTGTATTGTCGGATTACGCAGCTGCGCTGCTAATCCGACCTACGGTACGGTTAGTAATGTTTTTTTAGGTCCATGCCTTTGTAGAGGTGGGCTACCTCGTCGGCATAGCCGTTGAATAATTGGGTGTCGATAACATTCGGGCTGAACAGGCCGCTGGGTAAACGTCGCTCGGTGGCCTGGCTCCAGCGCGGATGATCAACCTTGGGGTTTACATTCGCGTAAAAACCGTATTCCTCCGGCGCGCTGATATTCCAGGTCGTCGGCGGTTCTTTTTCGGTGAACTCAATCTTCACGATAGATTTAATGCTTTTAAAACCATACTTCCAGGGCACCACTAACCGTAACGGCGCACCGTTCTGATTGGGCAATACCTTACCGTACAAACCCACCGCCAACATCGTCAACGGATGCATGGCTTCGTCGATACGCAAACCTTCAACGTAAGGCCAATCAATACTGCTGAATGCACTCTTCTGCGCAGGCATTTGTTTGGGATCTTTCAATGTAGTGAAGGCCACATACTTTGCATTCCCCGTCGGCTCAAAACGCTTCAACAAACTCGCCAGCGGAAAACCAACCCACGGAATCACCATCGACCAGGCCTCAACACAACGCAGACGATACACTCGCTCCTCCAGCGCCATACCTTTGAGAATATCCTCCAACGTAAACCGACCCGTCTTCCCCGCCTCCCCCGCTATCTCAACCGACCAGGGATGCGGCTGAAAATCTTTACTGTTCTCCGACGGATCATCCTTGTTGTAACCAAACTCATAAAAATTGTTGTACTGGGTAACATGCTCATAAGGCGTTAACTTATCACTCACATTTTGCGAATCCGCCTTCGCCGAGGCGATCTGCCGCTTCAACCAATCCGGCCCTTTATTTTCCGCCTCCGCCACATGAACCGGCTCCGCCAACACCCCCGGCACCACCATCCCCGCCGCACCCAGCACACCCACCGAAAAAGCTCCTCGCATAAAATCCCTGCGCGCCCGATAGATCGCCTCGGGGGTAATGTCTGAAGAGGGAATATCCGACGGCTTCTTGATTAGCATGCTAGTTACCTGAAGATGGTTAGCTTAAGAATAGTTACTTTGAAAACGGTGTTAATTGCTCCCCATTGCAGCAGAGGGAGTAGCAGTGGTTATCCTGAGACCATCAGCAGCAGGGATGCTGCTGTTGAGCCCCCACGGACGACCCACATGGATGTGGGAAGTGTCCCGAAGCGCCGGGAGCGCGTAGGGGCCGGGTTCACGGCGTGTCTCAGGATAACCACTGCTACTCCCGACACACCAACTACTTAATCAAATACACCACATACACCTTAGCCTTCGCCCGAATCACCCCCGGCTCAAACGGCTCCGAACTCTTCATCCGCATATCCGCACTCACCGCCAACCCCTGCGCAGACTCACCATAAACCTCACGATTCGGCACCAGGAAATACGTCTCCTCACGGCGCAGCTCAAACTCTGAAATCGAATGCACATCACCCAACTTGCGCCCCTGGGACTCCACCAACGCCGCCGCCCGCGAACGCGCATCCTCCAGCGCCTTGATCAACGCCTGGTCACTTACCACCTTCTCATCCGACACCGACAAACTTGTGTCCACGGTGTTGGAGATCTTCGCATCCATCAACGCCTGCATCAGCTCGCCATAACGCTCAAGGTCGCGCAGGGTAATATCCACCTGACGATAAACCCGGCTGCCGCGCGGCACCTGCTTACCTTCGACATAATCGTATACCGGCGTAACCTGCAACGCCGTGGTCGCAATATCGCGCGCTTCAATATCCATGGCCTTCAGGGTATTGATCAGATGCACTGAACGCTTGTCCACATCGGCCTTGGCGACACCGACATCCATATTTTCCGATGAAAGGCCCAGGGTAATAGTCATCTCATCGGGGATGACCTCAATCTCCGCCGAACCCTCCACATAAATATGCGGTTTGGCGGGTAAAGGGTTCGCAAACGCGACGGCAGAGGTTAACAACAATACCAAGGCAAGTAAGTGATTCATAAAGTGTCCTTTTGTTACACGAAATACGGATGGTTAAGAAAGAAAGTGCACTGAAAAACCATAAAAAGTTTCATTGCCACTATAGAGGAAAGGCTCCGCTTAATTTGTAAAACGGTGTAAGAATTGCCGGGCCAGGCTTAACCCCGTCTGAACATCGTGCATATTCAGGTAAATCTTTAACAAAATTTACGTTTCCCACGAGCAGAAATGGCGCCCTATTCCGACTCTGCGAGATATAAATAATTCCGCCCCGCCCGGCTGCATACCCACATGTGCCCGGCCAGTGGATCACAATCTTCGGCTTTCAGCTGACTGTCAGGCGTCAGGGTTTCACTGACGCCCATGGTGGCTTTGTCTTTCTTTAAAAAGCCATACATGGTTTCAAAACGCTGACTGAAATCCAGCCCTTTTTCCTGTAAATCAAAAAATAAAAAGTAGAATTTTCCGTAAGTCATGGTGACGCCCCCCAAGCCTATCTCGTGCATCTTTTCGATGTACTGGCGATAGGCGCGTACTAAATAGGCATCAATGGCGGCTTGATCGGAGGTGCTGCCGCGATAAATCGGCAAGGCCATTTTATTCTCAGCCTCCAGCACCCCCTGGGCCAGACGCTGATTGCGGCGATTGCCGATCAAGGTAAATTGTTGATCGCCACAACGCATGGCTTTGCCGTTGAGTTGGCACGCAGATGATGTGAGGGTTTTCGGGGCTATCAATGGTGATACTGCTGGCGATGGTGACGCTGCCGGCGAGGTTGCTGGTTGCGTCTTTTGCGCAACAGAGGCCGGCAGTTTTCGTTCCTGCTGCGGTGCAGCTTTTGCGTCCATTTTTTTTGCCGTCGGTCTGGGCATGGGTAAGTCGATACCAATCCGCGCCGCCGGTCGTTTCAATAAAAGTGCCTGGGTTGTCGCATCGTTACGTTTGAATTGATAAAACGGTGGCAGGGTTTTTGCCTCGCCCCTGGCCTGTAATTCGCAATAAACCTGCTCGTAATAGCTGCTGGCAGAAGCAAAACAAAATGACTGCGCCGAAGATTGCCCGGCCAGCAGCGCCATACCGAGCAGCGAATAGTGGGCCGTTTTTTTAACTACATGCTGTAACACATCCTGCGTCATTATTTTCATAACATTATTGCCTGTTGTTCGCTGCGCCCGTTGCTCACTGTATGTTGCCAGGACAGGAAAACGAGAATCAGTGTTTGATTAACCAGCATTGATGAATCTTTGCATTGCGCTGAAAATCCTGATCAATCGTCTGCGCGCTGATATCCTGGATGGTGTAATCCTTCAGCGCGTCATAATCCAGTTTAAAGCTGCGCAGGTTATTCGAGAATATCAAGGTGCCATCTTCCGCCAGTGCGCGCATGGCGTGATGAATCATGGTCACATGATCAGCCTGGATATCCAGCACATCTTCCATGCGTTTGGAATTGGAAAAGCTCGGCGGATCTAACAGGATCACGTCAAACTGTTGGGTATTCTCTTCCAGCCACTTTAAACAATCTGCCTGCTCCAACCGATTGCGCGACTCGCTTAAACCGTTCAGTGCGAAATTTTTACGCGCCCAGTTCAGATAGGTGTTGGACATATCCACAC
>DATJLH010000135.1:0-15411 GCA_035490615.1 Cellvibrio sp. | reverse complement strand
ATTATTGCAGATGACGATTTGGACGACCAAGTCCTTGTAAAAGATGTTTTACAAGAACATAAGATATCCATGGAAAACACGATATTTGTTAATGATGGTCAAGAACTGATGGAGACGTTATCTATCATCAAACCTCAGCCGACAATTATTCTGCTGGATCTGAATATGCCACGCCTTGATGGGCGTAAGGCGTTAAAGAGTATCAAAACAAGTGATGTTTACAAACACATTCCTGTGCTAATTTTCACCACATCCAATGCGCAACACGATATTGATTTAAGTTATTCCCAAGGAGCCAACTCCTACTTCACCAAACCGGTTTCGTTTGATGGTCTGATGGATGTGATCGGCATTATCAAACGCTATTGGTTTGAGCAAGCCGCGATACCGTACGGGGCAACCCGTTTGAATAACTCCCTCGAAAAAGCGCTGTAATATTCCTGCAAGACAACAAGTACCTATCAACAGCAATGCTTCAGCAGCAACGCAATAATTCTTCATCGCCATTCAAAGTAAGCTGTGCTGTTTACCATACAATGCCTGGTTAAACCAAACGCGTCCGGTAAACAATAATATATCTGGTGCAACAATGCGTCAGAACCGGTTGACGCATACCTGAATCCGGAACCCCATTTCAGTGCTACTATGCGCACCGACCTCGCAATTCGATTTCGTCAATCTACTGTCGTGAAAAACTAAACCCAGTTTCTTAAATAGCCCGGTGATAGCCATGATTGCCACGCTGATTACTCATCCTGCCTGCCATCTGCACCACATGCCCGAGGGCCACCCGGAATGTCCGGAGCGCCTGGATGCCATCAACAACCAACTCCTGGCCAGTGGCATAGACAGTTTGATTTATCACCGCGAGGCTCCTGCGGCCACCGACGAACAATTGTTACGTGTCCATACACACGATTATCTGCAACGCCTGATGCGGGCAATACCCAGCGAGGGCATTGTGCGCTTCGCTGACGATATTTATTTATCCCCCGGCACGCTGGCGGCAGCTCGCCATGCCGCCGGTGCAGGCATTCTGGGTGTGGATATGGTCATGGGCGGCGAAACCGATGCGGTATTTTGTAACGTGCGCCCGGCCGGTCACCATGCAGGGCCGACGCAGCCCATGGGATTTTGTATCTTTAATAATGTCGCTATTGCAGCGGCCCATGCCTTGGCGGTGCATGGTCTTGAACGGATCGCCATCGTGGATTTCGATGTGCACCACGGCAATGGCACCCAGGACATCTTCCTGCACGAGCCGCGCGTGCTGTTTTGCTCCAGTTTCCAGCACCCGTTTTATCCGCTCACCGCCATTGATAATGTGCCGGACCACATCATCAATATCCCCTTACCGGCCACCTGTCGCAGTGACGGATTCCGCGCGGCGCTGACCGAACACTGTCTGCCGGCGCTACGCCGGTTTCAACCGCAATTACTGTTGGTCTCCGCTGGCTTCGACGGCCATATCGACGACGACATGTCATCGATTCGCCTGGTGGAACAGGATTACGTGTGGATTACCCAACAATTGCGGGCGTTAGTCGATGACAGCAAACAATATGAACCCTCGCGGCAATGCCGGGGAATGGTGTCCATGCTGGAGGGCGGTTATGACTTACCGGCATTGGGGCGTTGCGCCATGATGCATATCAAAGCCATGGCGAAGCTGTCTTGAGACGACGCCATCGTGAGGCGACGCTATCGTGATTGGATAAGATGTAAACGAAGCATTAATCCTGCAGTTTTATACGCATATCAATCAGTCCGTCGTCGCGCAAATATTTCACACTGAAACCCAGCGTGCGCGCCAGGTTGGCCATGCCGGCATTTTCCAGCATCGTCACACCGGTTAAATACTGCGTCCCCTGCCCGCGACAATAATCAATCATTTTTTGCATCAAGCGATGACCCAGGCCTGACTGCTTGATATCGCTGCGCACGGCAACCGCAAATTCCGCCTCGGTGTTGTCCGGGTCTTGTTGGGCGTGGACCACGCCGAGAATCTCCGTATCGCCCGCCGGCGTCTCCGCCACAGCAACAAATGCCATTTCGCGCGCGTAATCAATCTGGGTGAAGCGTGCCATCTGTTCATGGGAAAATTGCGGCAACTCACCAAAGTAACGCTTGTAGCGATCCTCCCGCGTCAGGGCGTGATCAAAGGCCTGGTGCATACCTTCATCTTCCGGGCGAATCGGTCGTAAAAACACCTCGCGGCCGTTGCGCAGTAAAAAATGTTCTTCCAATTCTTTTGGGTAAGGGCGAATGGCCAGGCGACGTTGCGGCGTTGCCGGTGCGATATCGACGTTAACATCCAGCACGATAATTTCATCACCCACCGCCAAGGCGGGGTTGATGGTCAGGCCCAGGACATTTTCCTGGTCCACAATCATCTGGCTGATTTTGGTCAACAAAATACACAGCGCCTGGCGATTGAGCGGCGAATATAATTGCCGTTCGCGAATCTTGCCCTCGGCCAGCGCCTGGATCACCAGGTAACGGGCCAAAGCCATATTCAACGGCGGCAAGGCCACCACGGCGTTGGTGCGAATGTCCCACACCGAACTGGCTTCGCCTAACAGGATGACCGGCCCGAATACGGGATCTGTTTGCACTTGGATACGCAGCAGGTGTGCACCGGTGCGACGCGCCATGGTCTGTAAGGTGAAACCGTTCGGTTTTGCCTCGGGGTAAAGATCCTGCACCCGTTTTAAGCTGGCCAAGGCCGCCTCTTCCACTTCGGCACGGGTATTTAAATTCAAGACCACGCCGCCGATATCGGACTTCAATGGAATATCCGGCACGACAATTTTCAAGGCAACCGGAAATCCCAATAACTCCGCCTGGTCAGCCGCTTCGGCGGGTGTGGTGGCCGCCTTGGTAGGAATGGTCGCAATACCATAGGCTTGCAATAATTCGGCGGATTCTTCGCCATTAAGATGCAGGCGCGCATCGTTCAAGGCTTCGGTAATAATGTTATTGGCCCGCTCAGGGTGGTGCGGAATTTCATCGCTCACCGAGTCCGGTGTTTCGGATAATAATTTCTGGTTACGGCGATACTCCACCATGTGCATAAACGCACCGGCCACACCTTCCGGTGTACGAAAGGAGGCAATGCCCGCTTCGGCAAATCGTTGGCGTGCTTCAACGGCGGCGTCTTCGCCCATCCAGTTCACCAACAAATTGGGCTTGCGGCCCTGATGTTCCTGATAGGCTTTGATGACCGCTTCGGCATAGGCGGTCGGCGAACTTAAACCGGTGGGCGCGTGCAGGATCAACACGTTATCAATGGTCTTGCTGCGCAATAAAATTTGCATGACCTGGCCATAAAGTTCCGGCAAGGCATCGCCCAACATATTGATAGGATTGCTCGCGCGGCCACCGCTGTGAATAATCTTTTGTAATTGGCTGACGATCTCCGGCTCAAGGGTTGCCAGGCGACCACCGCGTTGCAAAAGCGCGTCAATTGCCATGGCACTGGGACCGTGGCCATTGGATAACACCACCAATTGTTCGCCGGTAATCGGCTTGCCGTATGCCAGGGTTTCCACCGCTGCCATCAACTCACGCAAGTCGCCGACACGCAGCATACCGGCGCGCCGAAATGCTGCGCTGTACACCGCATCTTCACCCATTTTTTCCGGGCCGAGACGCGAGGTTGTCGCCATGATTTCGGCATGGGTACCGGCTTTGATCGCCAGAATTGGTTTATTAAATGACGCCGCTCGCGCCGCCGACATAAACGCGCGCCCGTCCTGGATGGCGTCGATATACAACAGGATGGCCTGGGTTTTGGGATCGCGCCCGAGGTAATCAATGATCTCATCAAAGTCCACATCGGCTGCATCGCCTGTTGCAATAAAATGCGAAAAACCAATGCGGCGCCGATGAGCCCAGTCCAGCAAGGTTGAGCACACAGCAGACGATTGCGAGACAAACGCAATCTTGCCCGGTTGTGCCGTCGTGTGCGCGCAACTCGCGTTTAATCCCAGGCCCGGCACAATGATGCCCAGGCAATTGGGCCCCAGAATACGCACGCCGGATTGCCTGGCAATCTCCAGCATTTGCTCCTGCAAATTGGTGCCTTGGGCGGTGTAAAGCGTATCCAGGCCAGCGGCGATGACTATCGCATTGCGGGTGCCTTTACGGCCCAGTTGCAAAATTATCGCAGGCACCCGCGTCGCGCGGGTACAGATAATGGCAAGGTCCGGCGCTTCCGGTAATTCATCAATCGACCGATAGGCAAGCACGCCGTTCACCGCTTTGTGGTGTGGCGTTACCGGCATGATCGGGCCGTCGAACTGGCCCTGCAATAAATTACGCATGACCACATTGCCGGTGCGCGTCGGCTGGTTGGAAGCGCCGATCACCGCAATGGAGCGAGGCTTGAGCAGTTGCTCGATATGTTTGAGGCTCATTCAGCTGCGTCTTTTTTTTCCGATGCCGCCGGGGTTATCGGTTTGAGGATAAATTGCATAGAGGCGGCCAAACCTTCAAGGTTCACCTCATAGGTGATGTAGTGTTGTTCCACCCATTGGCTCCAGCGTTCCGCTTTGGTCATCAAGTCCGCGCGATAAACCGCGTTTACGGCGGGCGTCCGCGAGTGATAGTTGGCCGCACGCGTCCATAAATCCCCCTGGTCGTTGTAGATGTGATCGCGAATCCGCCAGGCCGCCAATTGGTAAGGGTAACAACCGTAAGCCGCCACATCACTTTCAAAGACGCCGTGGGGCATAAGGTCTTTTAAATAGGCACTGTTAAATTGCATGGGACCGACATCGTAGGTGCCGTTGGTATTTCTCACCCATTGCCCCGGTTTGCCGCCCTCCTTTTCAGCAATGGCCAGCAAAATATTCGCCGGCACATTGTATTCAATAGCCGCTTCAACCAAACAGGCAACCGGTTCATGAAGTTCAGGAGGCAGGTCAGCAAATAACATAATCGTCACGTTTGCAAAAAAGTTATTCCATTTTCATCCAAATAAAAATAATTGCAATCATCGCGCGTCAACCACCGCACAAAATGAATCGGCAAATTGTAATGCCCTGTAATGCTACGGCTGAGCAGCATTGTATAGCATCAGGAATACTTGGCTGGAGGTGAGGTATGGGCCAGGGTCTATCAACAATAAGGAGATAACCATGTCACCCGTTCACCTGCTTCGTTATTCCATATTCACTGTTTCATTACTCACATTCGTTCCCTGTGCCACTGCCAAATCGGTGCGCGATGACGGCGTGGAAAATCCTCCGCTCCTGGAGATTCAACGCAGCGGCGTGCAAGCCGTCAGACCCCTGGCAACATTGAAAAAAGCGGTAGCGCCGGCTCCGCTGACCGGACCGCAGGAAGCCTATCTCACCTGGCGGGTTGCCTATACCGAGAGCACCCTGTGGAATCCGGCCACCGGCCGGGATGATCGCGTGCGATTGCGCAGTTACCAGGGCACCCATGTTAATCCTGACGCGCCCTTTGTGGCACCGATGATTCGGGTTGCACCCGGCGACACCATTCGCGCTACGCTCTCCAATCAGCTGCCCGCTGATCCGTCCTGTTACGACCATGAGCAACCGGCCAACAAGCCGCACTGTTTTAACGGCACCAATATGCACACCCACGGTTTATGGATTAATCCCGCCGGCAACAGCGATAACGTGCTGATCTCAATCAACCCCGGCGTGGATTTCCAATATGAATACAACATTCCCCTGGATCATCCTGCTGGCACCTTCTGGTATCACCCCCACCGCCATGGTTCAACCGCATTGCAAGTGGGCAGCGGTATGGCCGGTGCGCTGATTATTGACGGCAAGCGCGTGCCCACAACAACGGCTCAAGGGGATATTGATACGCTGCTGCAGCCAACGCCTGCACAATTGTTCAAGGAACGCGTGCTGCTGTTCCAGCAAATCCAATACGCCTGTTACACCAAAGGCGATAATCCGGTTGTGAAAAAAAATGCAGACGGTACCTATCGCTGTGATCCGGATGATGTCGGCGTGGTAGAAAGTTATGCAAATTTCAGCGGTAAAGCCTGGGGACAATCCGGCCGTTACACCAGCATCAACGGCGAGATCCAGCCAGGCTTTTACGACGCAAAAGCCGGACAGGTTGAACGTTGGCGAATGATTCATGGCGGCGTGCGCGACAGCATTAACCTGCAATTTCGTCGCATGAAAACTGATGTCAGTATTCCCCAACAATTTACGGCGGAACAGCACGAAGACTTCATCACCAAAAACTGTAATGGCGAACAGATACCGCAACATATTATTGCCGCCGACGGCCTCACCACCGCCACCCTGCGGGCAACCGATTCTCTGGTATTCCAACCCGGTTATCGATGGGACTCATTGATGCTGTTTCCCGAAGCGGGTCAATATTGTGTCATTGATGCGGCCGCAGCAGCCTCTGCCAATGTCGACCAGACACCGTCCTCACGCAAACTGTTAGGCATTGTTCATGTGGCAGCCAGCAAGGACAGTGATGCTTCCATCCAACAGCAGTTGCAGGTTGCACTCATCGAAGCGGCGAAAGAACATTACTCGCCAGAGGTTGCCAGGCTGGTGGTCGATGACCTGAAAAAAAATCGCCTGACAAAGTTTGTTCCGCATAAGGATCTACCGCCCACACCCAACAAACAAACCTTATTTTTTAATATGACCTCAACGGATTTTTTAATTGATGATGAGATTTATAAACCAGGTGTTATCAATCGCACATTGATCCTCGGCAATATTGATGAATGGACGCTCACCTCAAAATCCGGCAGCCATCCTTATCATATCCACGTTAATCCCTTTCAGGTCATTGCTGTGCTTGACCCCAACGGTAAAGATGTGAGCGGGCCGGACGCGGTAGACGACTTCGACACCAGCGGCGCCCCGGACCCGCAGTATCGCGGCATGAAAGGCACCTTCAAGGATACGGTGTGGGTCAAGAATGTCGGCGGCAAGACCTATCGGGTGATCGTGCGTACCCATTACCAGCGCTACATCGGTGATTTTGTCTTGCATTGCCATATCCTGGACCATGAAGACCAGGGCATGATGCAGAACGTGCGGATCGCACTGCCGGACGGGCGCGGCGGCGCGGCAGCCGGACATCACTGATCTTCACCGGCGAGCCATCTTCCCCCAAGATGGCTCGCTTCATGTCAGGCTGTGTTAACGCGCCCGCTTCTCGGTATAATGCGCGCTTTTTGCGGTCGACCCCATGGCACTTACATCCATCATTTCCCATCACCTGCTGCGCCACTCTCCCACCACCGGCGTGGACCTTCATGCACGATCAGCGGTATTTGCCGCAAACGGCAAGCTGGAAGATCTGGTGTACGAATTAAAGTCCAACTTTATTCGCAAAAGCGGTAAGAGTTACGGCCGCTTTTCCAGCGAAACCAGTGAGTTTCCCTTCTCTGCCTGGCTAAAGGAATACCGGGCCGAGCGTTTGGGTTTTGCCAGTTTTACGCAGAAGGCAGCAGAGCATTTCAAACTGGAGTTGGAAAAAACCGAATGCCTGATTGATGCCTACGTCTTTTTTGTTGAAGAAAAGATTGAAGCGGGCGAATTTTTGTACGTGTTTATGGCAGAGCATCTGCACGGCTCTTATCTGGATGCCGAACTCGCGCTGGATGACTCTCGCTATCTCGACACCCAGGGTTTTGCACTGGCCGCCAAGATTGATTTATCGGATTGGGACGCGGGCCATTCAGCCACCTATTTATCTTTACTGCGTTCGCGCGGCGAAAAAGAGCTATCCGATGCCTTCGCCAACCTGGTTGGCTTTAGCGATAAATACGACATCAAAAACGATACCGCGCAATTCCTGCAAATTGTCGACGACTACGCACAGGAGATGGACGAACAGGCCGCGCGGGTGACACGCACAAAAGTGGTGGATTATTGTCTGGAGCAAAATAAAGCCGGCAAGGCGGTGGTGATTGCGGATTTATCGCAAACCCTTGCCAGCGAAATCAAAACCCATGAGCCGGAACATTTCTCACGGTTTGTGCAGGAAAAACAGCCGGAGAAGAAAGCGGAATTTATTCCGGACAGCAGCCAGATTCGCAATTATGTGCGTATCAGCGGGCGTAATGATTCGTTGAGTATGAGTTTTGCGTCGGAGTGTTTGGGTAAGGAGATTGTGTACGATGCGGAGCAGGATGTATTGACGATTAAAAATATCCCGCCGGCGCTTAAGGCTAAATTACTGAAGCATATGAAGGGTGAGTAACTGTTTCATCCACCGGCACCATGCGAGTTTGGCGTTAGGCCTTTTGTTTTGAAACCCTCAAGTCAGGGACGACTTGAGGGAGCTACAGGGATGTATTCATGCGTTTTCAAAACAAAAGGCCTAATGACAAACGGACTACGAAGCACGCTACTCAGCCAATGGCATTGGCATATCTAATAAAACTGTATATTCCCGTTGTAAGCGACCGGTCGGCCAGCGGGCTTCAAGAATAAATTCAAGATAGGGTTCGGTGATGGGGCGCGGTGAAGTTATTACTACCACTCGCCGGTTTAAATCTACAGTGAACTGAAAGTCGCTATAAAAGAAAAAGTGTTCCAGTTTGCGTTGTGCAAATTCCTCAATAGAAGCAAAACTCACCAGAATTTCTTCCGCGCTAATGCTGCCCAGATTGGTTAACGCGACCTCCGCTTTAAACGGCTCGTTGAGTGTCGATTGCAGTTTCAATTCACCCAGGCCAACCGCCGCCGCTTGCGTGGCCCACAGGCACAAGATCGCGCCCAGGATTGATAGCCATTTGTTTTGTTTTTTCATCATGCCAACCTTTTGGGATATAAGGACAGAGACCGAACTGCATTGATTCTAGTCCAAGGTTTGCAACAGCGTAGCGACGGACTCCACGGATTCAGATTTTGTTGTGTCGCCGTGCGGTCGGCTGGTCTATTTGTTACCAGGCAGAAAACTTTTGCGCGAGTTTTTCCTGCCGAAAATGCTCAACAATGAAGTCAATAAATGCGCGTGTTTTGGCGGGTAGCAGCTTTGCACTGGCGAAGTAAATGGATATAGGGCCTGCGTCATAACACCACTGCGGTAGTAGCCGTATCAGTTGGCCTTGCTGAAGATACGGCAACGCGTGGGAGTGCGGCACCAGTCCTATGCCCAATCCCGACGTGGCTGCCTGGCAGATCGCTTCCGGATCATTGAGAATCACCCGTGGTCGGGGCTCTACCACCACCAGTTCGCCAGTGATCGTCTGCAAATGCCAGGGCTGGATCCGACCAGTGTTGGACGAGCGACGCATGATGCCGTCCCACCCAAGCAAGTCCTGGGGTACGACTGGAAGCGGTTTATTTGCCAGAAAGCATGGTGAGGCTACCGTTACTAATTGCGCTCTTGCCAACTCGCGGGCCACAACGCCGGGAGCCAGATCAATGCCGCCGCCAATCGCTGCATCCAGCCCTTCGTTAATTAAATCCACCTGGCGGTTTTCAAAACGCCAGTCCGGTTGGATATCCGGATACTGTTCCATAAAACCGGCGAGCAAAGGCAGTATGTACTGCTGACCAAACGCAAAGGCGAGGCTCACTCTCAATGCACCTGCCGGTTTGTCGCGCTGCCGGCTGGCGTTGGCTACCGCCGCCTGGACACTATTCAGGCCGTCACTGACCTCAAGCAAAAAGCTTTCCCCGGCCTCGGTCAACGTCAGTCTGCGGGTACTGCGATGGAATAACCGCACGCCTAACGCGCGCTCCAGCATGGCCACGTTTTTGCTCACCCCTGCCGGGGTTAAACCCAGCAGCCTGGCTGCCGCTGAAAAGCTGCCGGTCTCCGCGCTTCTGACAAAGGATTCAATTCTCGCCAAGCTTTCCATTTCATTCGCCTTTAACTTTTGGTTGAAAAAGTTTTCCCTAATTACCCGCTACTTGTAAAGCAATAAAATCCTCACACTGGCTCCACACGTTGTTACTGAAACCGGGTTCACGACACCCACGGGTGGCTGGCCCATCTTTACGGAGCAAACATCATGAAACTGAGTGGAAAAGTAGCCCTGGTTACGGGCGGATCACGGGGCATCGGTGCCGCTATTGCCAAACGTTTGGCTCGGGAGGGCGCCCAGGTGGCGATTACCTGGTCCACCAATCCTGACAAGGCAACTGAGGTTGTAGAGAGCATCAAGGCGGCAGGTGGTCATGCCATAGCCATACAAGCCGACAGCGCGAATCCTGCCGATATCCGGCGCGCCATCGCCCGTGTTGTTGAGCAGGAAGGTGGCTTGGATATCCTGATCAATAACGCCGGTGTTGCCACCATGGTGCCGGTCGAGGAATTCCAGGAGGCCGACTTTGATCGGTTAATGGCGGTGAATGTGAAGGGCGTTTACGTTGCGACGCAGGAAGCCTTGCGCCATCTGAAAGCCGGAGGCCGCATTATTAATATTGGCAGCATCAACGCCGATGTGGTGCCTTTTCCGGGTATGGCCATCTACGCCATGAGCAAAGCAGCTATTGCGACCTTCACTCGCGGTCTGGCGCGCGAAGTGGGTGCGCGGGGCATTACCGTCAACAACATTCAACCCGGTCCGGTGAATACCGACATGAATCCGGCCGACTCGGATTTTGCAGAAACGCTGCGCGGGCTTATGGCCGTCCCACGCTACGGCTCAGCCGAGGAGATCGCCGGCCTTGCCGCGTATTTAGCCAGCGACGATTCCGCCTTTGTCACGGGTGCCAGCTGGAATATCGATGGGGGTTTTGCTTTATAAACCCGAGGCGGCGACAAAGGCGATCTCAACACGCATCGCCGGGTTTAATAATTCCACTTTCAAACACGCGCGCGAAGGCGCGCAGCCGGCGGGCAACCAGGCTTCCCATTCGCGATTCAGCACGGGCACGTCGGCAATATCGGTGATATAGATGGTGGCCGAGATCAAGCGGGATTTATCGCTCTGGCATTGCGCCAGGGTTGCTTCAGCCTGCGCAAAAATTTGCCGGACCTGCGCAGCCATATCCACGGTGGTGTCTTCGGGGACTTCGACAAAGTGAATCAGGCCGTTGTAAATCGTCGCGTCGGACCAGCGTGGGGTCGGGTTTATGCGTTGGATAGTCATCAGGGTTCCCGTGGGATCTAAAAAGGTGGGGCGAATATTAGCGGAGTTGGGGCGGGAGATGGGATATTAATCGGCGGAGAGCGTGTCGGATTACGCCGCTACGCGACCAATGCGACCTACACAATGACAGGCCAGGTAGGTCGGATTAGCGCAGCGTAATCCGACACTCCCTTACCCGGATTGATGCATTTGATCAACCCCAACCATCACATCCCGATATACGCCGGACCACTTCCGCCCTCCGGCGTTTTCCACACAATATTCTGCTTGGGATCTTTGATGTCGCAGGTTTTGCAGTGGATGCAGTTTTGCGCGTTGATCTGCAAACGCGGCCCTGTATCGCCGGTGAGAATTTCATAGACGCCCGCCGGACAATAGCGTTGCTCTGGCGCATCAAAGGTTGGCAAATTGTAAGCCACAGGAATGGTGTCATCTTTTAACGTGAGATGATTGGGTTGGTTGTCTTCGTGGCTGATGTTGGATAGCGCGATGGAAGACAAGCGATCAAAGGTCAGTTTTCCGTCCGGCTTGTCATAGTGAATCGGTTGCGCCTGCTGAACGGTTTGCAAACTTTCGTGGTCGGGATTTTTATGGTGCAAAGTCCAGGGCAAACGCAAGCCCAGGCTGGCGAGCCACATATCCATACCGGCGTATAACATACCGCCCCAGGTGCCGAATTTACTCAGCGCCGGTTTTACATTGCGGACTTTATCCAGATCTTTATAGGCCCAGGATGTTTTGAAGTCGTCGGCATACTGCACCAATTCATCTTGCGCACGATCACTCACAATCGCCGCCAGCGCCGCATCGGCGGCGAGCATGCCCGATTTCATCGCGTTGTGTGAACCTTTGATACGCGGCACGTTAACCATGCCCGCCGCACAACCGATCAAGGCACCGCCGGGGAAAACCAGTTTCGGCAGCGATTGAATACCGCCCTCGGAAATCGCACGGGCGCCATAGGCAATACGTTCGCCACCGCTTAATAAATCGCGCACCAGCGGGTGGGTTTTAAAACGCTGGAATTCATCGAAGGGTGAAAGGTATGGATTGGTGTAATTCAAATGCACCACGAAACCAACGGCCACCTGATTCTCTGCCTGGTGATAAATAAAACCGCCACCGCCGGTGTCTTTGTCCAATGGCCAACCCAGCGTATGGATCACCGAACCTGCGCGATATTTTTCCGGTGCAATCTGCCAGATTTCCTTGAACCCCAAACCGTAATGTTGGTGCTGAGCATCAGCGCGCAGATTGAAACGCGTTTCCAGTTCCCGGGTCAGCGAACCGCGTGCGCCCTCGGCAAATAACGTGTAACGCGCATGCAACTCCATGCCCGGTGTGTACTCCGGTTTATGCTGGCCATCTTTGGCGATGCCCATATCGCCGGTCGCAACACCTTTCACTGCACCTTGCTCGTCATAAAGCACTTCGGCGGCAGCAAAACCGGGATAAATTTCTACGCCCAGGGCTTCGGCTTGTTCGCCTAACCACTGACACACCTTACCAAGACTGACGATGTAGGTGTTTTTGTTGTGCATCAACGGCGGCAATAAGAAATGCGGAATGGCGTGGGATTTTTTTTCATCGAGAACAAAAAAGTCATCGCTTGTTACCGGCGCATAAACCGGCGCGCCCTGCGCCTGCCAATCGGGTATTAATTCATTCAAGGCAACCGGATCAATCACAGCGCCGGAGAGAATATGCATGCCCACCGCCGAGGCTTTTTCGAGCACACACACGCTGACCTCCCGCTGTTGTGCTGCAGCTTGCTGCTTCAGGCGAATGGCCGCCGCTAACCCGGAAGGACCTGCGCCCACGATAACCACGTCGTACTGCATGCTGTCACGTTGCATGAATGTTTCCTTATTTAATTACCCAGAAAGTTAATTATCCAGAACATTAACGATATTCCATCGGTCGGCCATCGGGGCGCTTGATCACAATTTCATCGCTGCGCGCTGCACCCTGGGCAACCTCGCGACATAAATGTAAGAAGGCTTCAATGCCGGCGGTGCGAAATTTCTGACGGTGTAGCACAAAATTAAATTGCCGTTTCAGATCCAGGCCGGGGATATCCAATGGCACCAGACTGCCGCGTCGAAACGCATCCTTTAAGGCCAAACGCGAAATACAACCAATGCCCATGCCCGCCTCCACCGCGCGCTTGATCGCCTCCGTGTGCTCCAGCTCCAGGCGAATATCCAGTTTGGTCAGTAGGTGTCGAAACGCCGCGTCGAACACTTGCCGGGTGCCGGAGCCGGCTTCGCGCAAGATCCAGGCTTCTCTGGTGACCTCATCCAGCGTCACTTGGTTTCTGCCGGCCAGCGGGTGGTCCGGTGCGGCAAAGATCACCAGCTCATCATCTACCCAGGGCGTAATGTCCAGGTCTGGATGCTGGCTGTCGCCTTCGATTAAACCAAAGTCGAGTTTCAAGTGAGCCACTTGCTCCACCACCATGGCGGTATTGTGCACCTCAAGTTTGACCCGCGTACCAGGATGGCGGTGCATATACTCTCCGATCAGCATAGTCGCCAGGTAATTGCCCACTGTCAGGGTGGCCCCGATTCGCAACGACCCCAGGCCGCTACCGCCCGCCAGCATGGATTCCAGCTGCTCTGCCCGATCCAGCAGCTCAATGGCTTGGGGCAGGATCTGCCGTCCCCGTTCATTGAGCTGCAAGCGTTTACCGTGACGGTCGAACAAGCGCGTATCAAACTGCTTTTCCAGCTCGGACAAGGCCATGCTGGTGGCCGACTGGGACAGGGATAATGCCTCCGCCGCCCGGGAGACGCTTTCCTGGCGACCGATGGCGACGAAGACTTCCAATTGGCGAAGTGAGTATTTCATATCAGTATTATTGACTAAGGATATAAATATAATCAACTTATCAGATAAACATTGTCTCATTATAATGGTCACAAACTGGCCGGTGCTGTATCCCTGCGGCCGTTAAACCAGAGAGGATCAACCATGAAGGTGGTAGTCAGTATCAAGCGCGTCGTGGATCACAACATCCGTGTTCGCCCCAAAGCGGACGGTTCGGATGTGGACACCGCAACCCTCAAGATGAGCATCAACCCCTTTGACGAACATGCGGTTGAAGAAGCGGTGCGGCTGAAAGAAGCCGGGCTGGTCAGCGAAATCGTGGCCGTCACCATTGGAACCGCCCAGCATCAGGATGTGTTGCGTCACGCCCTGGCCATGGGGGCGGACCGCGCCATCCTGATTGAGGGCGATGCGGATCTGTCATCCCGCGCTACGGCTAAAGTCCTGCTGGAAATTGCCAAGCGCGAGCAACCGGATCTGTTCCTGCTGGGTAAACAGGCGATTGATGCGGATGCCGCTGAAACCGGGCAGATGTTAGCGGCCTTGTGGAATGTCGGCCAAGGCACCTTCGCGTCGAAGATCGTCCTTAGCGATAACAAGGCGCTCGTCACCCGCGAAGTCGACGGTGGTCAGGAAACCGTGGAATTGGCCTTGCCTGCCGTGGTGACCGCCGACTTGCGCCTTAACGAGCCGCGCTATTTGAAATTACCCAACCTGATGCAAGCGAAGAAAAAGCCCCTGGAAACCCTGCCCATTGCGGAGCTTGGCGTAGACACCAGCAGTCAATTGCGGTTAGTCAAAGTGGAAGAACCGCCGGCGCGCTCACCCGGCGTCAAGGTTGCCAACGTGCAGGAACTGATCGATAAATTGCGTCACGACGCGAGGATTTCATTATGAGTACGTTAATCATCGCCGAATACGATCAACAACGTTTGCGTGCCTCCACGCGCTCAGCCATCACCGCTGCAGCGGTGTCAGGTGACGCCATTGATGTGTTGATTGCCGGAGAAAATGTGGGTGCCGTTGCCGAACAAATTGCGCGGCTCAACGGCGTCAGGCGTGTTCGCGTTGCCGATGACGCGCGCTATGCCAATCCCCTGGCCGAAAATCTTGCGCCGCTGATTGTGAGTATCGCCAGCGACTATCAAGCCATCATCAGTGCGGCGACCAGCTTCGGTAAAAACCTGTTGCCGCGTGTAGCCGCGCTGTTGGATGTCGATATGGTGTCAGAAGTCACCGCTATCATCGACAGCAACACCTATGTACGCCCGATTTATGCCGGACATTTAAACGCGACAGTGCGTAACGATGCGGCGGTTAAAATTTTTACCATTCGTGCAACGGCGTTTGAACCGGCAATCGAGGGTGACAATACAGCAGCGATTGAGACGCTGGCAGCGACAGAAGCCACGTCCCTGGCGCACTGGGTCAGCAGCGCAATTCAACGAAGCGAACGGCCCGAATTGAGTACCGCACGCGTGGTTGTCAGCGGCGGGCGCTCATTGGGC
>DATJLH010000134.1:0-14970 GCA_035490615.1 Cellvibrio sp. | reverse complement strand
GAGTGCTTTGTGAATGCCACCGGTTTCAAATAAATCCACCATCAGGGCAAACACCGGCGGCTGTGACCGGCTCAGGTAATAGTTGCGGGTGCCATTAGGCACATGGCCGTAGGTGTCGATGAGGTAGGCAAAATTATCAGCCATGGATCGTAGCAAGTCCGACCGTTTGCGGTCGAGCAGTCCGAGCATGGTGAAATAGGAATCCCAATAATACAGCTCACTAAAACGCCCACCGGGTACCACATAATCATGCGGCAACGCGAGCAGTGATGAACGCTTGGGATGTTTGCGCGGGCGACGGGTTAAAACATCCCACAGTCTATCAATATGTTCCGCCAGGCTCAGCTCACGGTTGGCAACAAAACAATCGGGCGGCGCTTCCTCAGCGGTAAAGTTGTCGAGCACAAACTGCCGTAAATCAAAATCCTCGCGCGCGCAATGTGCACGATAATCACGGAGAATGTGCTCAGGATCACGGCGCGGCACACAGTCTACAAAGGTTTTGCTATCGGAAAATATTTCGTTCATTTGCACCGCGACAAACAGTTCTTGATAGCGGTCTGCGGGTGTCAGGGTATCGGGCGGTAATAAATGTTGAATATTGTCAGCATCAACCAGCTCATCATCAGCAGTGGGTATTACTGCTCCGTATAATTCCACAACAGGCCTCCATCAACATAAAAGGTCGAACCGGTAACATAATCTGCATCCGCTGATGCGAGGAACGCCGCTAAACCAGCCACATCTTCCGGTTGCCCCAGGCGCCGCAGCGGAATATTGCACAGCAACTTTTCCAGTAGCACAGGGTTATTAAGCAAGGTTTTATTCATGGGCGTTTCAATGGCGCCCGGTGCAATGTTATTGACGGTAATGCCGAGGTGCGCCAATTCAATGGCCAGATTGCGCGTCATCATCTTGAGCGCGCCTTTACTCGCACAATAGGCAGTGAAGTTTGGGAAGGGTAACTCTTCGTGAACGGAACTGATATTAATAATTTTGCCCCCACGCCCGGTATCGCGCAGGTGTTGTACGAAAGCCTGGGCAGTGAAGAACGCGCCTTTTAGATTGACGCTCATCGTGCGATCAAAATGCGCTTCCGTCATCTCCCAGAAGGGCGCAGGCTTTTCTACCCCGGCATTGTTGACCAGAATGTCTATTGATCCCATCCGCGCCACGCCTTCGGTAATCAAATACCGGCAGGTTGCTACGTCGGAAATGTCACCGGCCAGTACGCACACGCGGCACCCGTGGGCCTGGACCTGCTCAGCTGCCGCCGCCGAGCGTTCATCTTCCAAACGCCCGGCAATAATTATGTCGGCCCCTTCCTTTGCCAGGCGCTCTGCAATGCCCAGGCCTATGCCTTGCGTGCTGCCGGTTACCAAAGCCACTTTGTTGGTCAGTCTCATCGGAGCTCCCTCAGTGATGTGATTTACAGTGAATGGCAATGATCATCCCGGATTTTCAGGCGTGTGTCTGTTAATAACGCCACCCAGTGGCGACATGCTGATTAAATCCAAGATGCACTAATATTCGTGCTGTGAAGATGGTTTGAGTATCAATGCTCCCAGGGGCGGTAAATTCAGTTGGAGCATGTAGGGTTGGTCGTGGCCGTGCTCTTCGATAGCGAATGCAGCAGCCACACCGGAGTTTGATCCGCCGTAGCATTCGGCATCGCTGTTTAACATAACCTTCCAGCTACCGCCAACGGGTACCCCGATCCGATAACCAGGGCGTGGGGTTGGCGTGAAGTTGTGCACGACCAATACCGGCGCGCCGCTTGTGCCACGGCGCAACCAGGCGTAGACGCTGTTTTTATGGTCATCGCCGATGAGCCACTGAAACCCCTCCGTTTTGTGATCCAGCTCGTGTAGCGCAGGCTCGTTGCGGTACAGGTGGTTGACGTCTTTCAGCAATTGCTGCACACCGCGATGTTCGGGGTAATCGAGCAAGAACCAATCGAGTTGTTCGTCGTGGTTCCATTCACGCCACTGCGCGATATCGCAGCCCATAAACAACAATTTTTTGCCGGGATGGGTCCACATAAAGCTCAGGTAAAGTCGCAGGTTTGCAAATTTTTGCCAGTGGTCGCCGGGCATTTTGTTGAGCAGTGAACCTTTACCGTGGACTACTTCGTCGTGGGATATCGGCAAAATAAAATTTTCGTAAAAGGCGTAAAGCAAACCAAATGTCAGTTGGTGATGGTGAAACGTTCGGTAGAGCGGATCTTCGCTCGCGTATTTAAGCGTGTCGTGCATCCAACCCATATTCCACTTGTAAATAAAGCCGAGGCCACCCTCTTGCGTTGGGCGGCTTACACCGGGCCAGGCGGTGGATTCTTCAGCAATAACCATGGTACCGGGCGCATCGCTGGCAACCACATCATTCAGATGCCGCAAAAAATCAATGGCTTCGAGATTTTCGCGGCCGCCGTATTGGTTGGGAATCCACTCGCCCTGTTCGCGCGAATAATCGCGGTAGAGCATTGAGGCAACGGCGTCTACGCGCAAACCATCGACATGGTAAGCACGCAACCAATGCAGGGCGGAGGCGAGCATAAAGCCATGCACCTCGTTGCGGCCGAGGTTGTAAATATAGGTATCCCAGTCCTGATGAAAGCCTTCGAAAGGATGGGCATATTCATACAGCGCGGTGCCGTCGAATTGACCGAGGCCGTGCGCATCGGTGGGAAAATGCGCGGGCACCCAATCGAGAATAATGCCAATGCCCGCCTGATGGCATTTATCCACAAAGGCCGCAAAATCGGCGGGGCTGCCGTAACGTGCAGTAGGCGCAAACTGTGAGAGCGGTTGGTAACCCCAGGAGCCGCCAAAGGGATGCTCCATGATGGGCAATAATTCCACGTGGCTAAACCCCATGTCGACCAGATACGGAATTAATTGTTCGCCCAGTTCGTGCCAATTCAGGATCGGATCTTCTTCCCACCCACGCCGCCACGAGCCCACGTGTACTTCATAAATACTGATGGCTTGCTTATAAGGATCAGCGCTGTTGCGCCGCTGAATCCACTGTTGATCGTGCCATTGAAATTCGAGGGGCGCACTGACCACGGAACCGGTTGCTGGCGGTGCCTCGGTTGCCAGGGCCATGGGATCAGCCTTCAGGGTAACGCTACTGTTGCAATCGAGAATTTCAAATTTATACACTTCGCCCGCTTGCAGTCGCGGTATAAAAATTTCCCATACACCGGCAGGATAACGCACGCGCATCGGATGGCGACGACCGTCCCAGGCGTTAAAATTTCCTACGACCGAAACACGCCGTGCATTGGGCGCCCACACTGAAAAGCGCACGCCGGAAATACCTTCATGGGTCGTCAGTTGCGCACCAAAAACCCGGCCCATCTCGCGATGATTACCTTCACCGAATAAATATAAATCCATATCGCCCAGCAGTGGACCGAAGGCGTAAGGGTCTTCCATCTCACACATGCCGTTCGCCCACAGAATTCGGTAGCGGTAGGGTTTGCGTGTGGGCATCGTGAGCGTAAATAAACCCGGCGCCAGATCCTGCGACATGACACCAAGGGATTTACCGGTAAGGGCATCAAGCACCTCAACGTTGATGGCGCGGGGCATAAAGGCGCGCAGGATATATTCTTCGCCTTGCGAATGCGGCCCGAGATACGCAAACGGATCACCATGGCAGGCACGAACCAACGCTTCGATATGGCCGCGCTCCGCTTCAGAAAGAGCAGACACAGATTGATCACTCACTGGTTACGCTCCAGATAATGTTGGGTAATATCCATCAGGCCTTGTAGTGGTACATCGAGCCACTCCTGACGGAAGTTTGCTTCGTAAAGAATTTCGTATGCGGCTTTTTCAATGCGAAATAATGCCAGCGCGGCGTCCGGCCCGTGACACACCGTCCAGGCATGCGGTAAACCTGCAGCTGCTTCGCAATAGGCATCCTGGAACGCACTGCGCGTTTGTTCGAGATACCGCGCCGCAATAGTGCGCCGTACTTTTTCCGCCTCGGGTGATTCGTCGGTACTCTGGGCATCGCGTATTGCCATAGCTGCCGCGTAGTCAAATGAGCGCAACATACCTGCGACGTCCTTGAGTGGGCTCTGGCGATCGCGACGCTCGGCCATTGTTCGATTAGGCTCGCCCTCAAAATCAATAAAGTAGGCATCACCACCGACAACAAGTACCTGGCCCAGATGTAAATCACCGTGCACACGCGTACGAATACCACCGGCAGATTCGGCAGCGAGTTTGTGTACGAGTGCAATCAATTCGTCGCGATGCGTGAGCAGCCAACTGGAATAGCGTGTACCTTCTGGCCCGAACACATAGCCGGTGCTGATGGCATCCAACGCCTGGCGCACCAGCTCACTGGTATTCCTGGCCCACACATCTGTCTCTGCGATGGTGACGGGTAGCGAACCAAATTCCGGATTATCGGAGGCTTGTGCAAGTGTTAAATGCATTTCGCCGAGGCGTCGGCCAAGTTTATGCGCAAAGGCTTTAAGCTCTGACATCGCCGTATATTGGTTTTCAACCTGCGAGAGACCACCGGCAAGCTGATCGCGAATCGCACGTTCAAGTGTGTCCTGCGTCCATTGCCAGGCATCGCCCTGATTGGTGAGGAAGCCTTGCAAGATCATCAGCGTGTACACCTGTCCCTCGGCATCTATGCGGCGTACTTCACCGAGCATGGGTGCGATATTTGAGTAGCCCTGCTCCGTGAGATAACCACCGATTTCACTCTCCGGATGAATGCCCTGCACCACTCGACGAATCACTTTCAATACCATCGAATCGCCAATAATGACAGACGTATTGGATTGCTCGGCAGAAAGTACATTTACCTCATCGTACGGTTTGTCTTCAACATGATTGAGCTGCGTGGTACCGATAAATTGAATTTCCCCTCCCTCCCACTCCATCACATATTCGTTGCGCAAATTACGCAATACCTGCCGCGTAAACGTCGGCAAGGTTAATGCATCGGTCAATAACCCCACTTCGCGGCCACGCCGTAAACGTGCCAGTGCTAATGCTTCTTGCCTGGGCGTATGGGGATCTTTTTCGGGAATAAAACACAGCGGCAACTGGTACTGGCTCAGGTTTCCGTTAACATTCAATTCCACTTCGGCGAGTACCGAAATATCGCCCTCTTCACTAAATGGCAGCGCATAAAGCATACGTACTTCGCCACCGGCGGTTTCGTCGTGCCCGGCAAACCAGCGGCGTTTGGGCAAATAGGTTTGCAGCGATTCGCGCTCAAGTGTGGTGCGCGCCGGTGTTTGCAAAAGTTCTGACAGTTGCCGTTTGATAACCAACGTTGGCAATTCCGGCATACGTTCAACCGGGGCGATGTGCCATGCAGGCATCTGGGTTTCATCGGCCAGCAAGAACCAATAAAACGCGTAGGGGGGCAAGGTTAATTGATAATAAAATTCCCCAATGGGTGGGAAAGGCGCACCACCCACCATCTCAACAGGCACCTTGCCGTTAAACGCGGACAGGTCCAACTCTGCTGCCTGGGCCACACGCGATAAATTGGCCACACAGAGGATAACTTCATGGCGACCATCCACACCGGTATATTCGCGCACGTAAGCCAGAATACGGCGATTGGTCGGCGCAAGCATCTTTAATGTGCCGCGGCCAAAGGCTTTTTGTTGCTTGCGCAGGGCGAGCATCCTGCGCGTCCAGTTCAGCAGCGAATGCGGATCGCGCGCTTGCGATTCAACGTTAACCGTTTGATAGCCGTACAAAGGGTCCTGAATCGGTGGCAAGACGAGACCGGCCGGATCAGCGCGCGAAAAGCCGCCGTTGCGATCAACGGACCATTGCATTGGTGTGCGCACGCCATCGCGGTCGCCGAGAAAAATATTATCGCCCATACCGATCTCATCACCGTAATACAAGGTCGGTGTGCCCGGCATGGACAGCAGCAAACTGTTAAGCAATTCCACGCGGCGGCGGTCGCGTTCAACCAGCGGCGCCAGGCGGCGGCGAATGCCCAGATTAATGCGCGCGCGGCGGTCAGAGGCGTAGTAATTCCATAAATAATCGCGCTCTTTATCGGTCACCATTTCCAGCGTTAGCTCGTCATGGTTGCGCAAAAAAATCGCCCATTGGCAATTGGGGGGGATCTCGGGTGTCTGCCGCAAGATATCAATAATGGGATAGCGGTCTTCCTGCGCGATGGCCATATACATGCGCGGCATCAACGGAAAATGAAATGCCATGTGGCATTCATCACCTTCGCCACCGTCTTTTCCGCCGAAGTAGAGTTGCGTATCTTCCGGCCATTGGTTGGCTTCGGCGAGCAGCATACGGTCGGGGTATTTTGCGTCCAGCTCGGCGCGGATTTTTTTCAATACATCGTGCGTTTCTGGCAGATTTTCATTATTGGTGCCGTCGCGTTCGATCAAATAGGGAATCGCATCCAGACGTAAGCCGTCCACACCCAGGTCAAGCCAAAAGCGCATCACGCTGAGCACTTCTTTCATCACCTGCGGATTATCAAAATTCAAATCCGGCTGATGCGAATAGAAGCGGTGCCAGAAATATTGACCAGCCACCGGGTCCCAGGTCCAGTTGGAGTTTTCGGTATCGAGAAAAATAATGCGCGTGCCGGAATATTTTTCCGGGCTGTCGGACCACACGTAATAGTTGCGCGCCCTGGAACCTTTTTTAGCCTGGCGCGCGCGCTGAAACCAGGGATGTTGATCCGAGGTGTGGTTAATGACCAGCTCGGTAATCACCCGCAACCCGCGTTGATGCGCCGCCGCAATAAATCGACGTGCGTCAGCCATCGAACCATAGTCAGGATGCACGGCACGGTACTCAGCAATATCGTAACCATCATCACGACGTGGCGAGGGATAGAATGGCAGCAGCCAAATTGTATTTATCCCAAGGTCCGCAATGTAATCGAGCTTTTCAATCAAGCCGGGAAAATCGCCAATGCCATCGTTATTGGAATCGTAAAACGATTTCACGTGCACTTGGTAAATTATTGCGTCCTTGTACCACAGAGGGTCTTTTAAAAAGGCCGCAGGCTTGGCGCGCTTCGCCATGAGTCACCTCACCGTACAGGGTGAATACGCCAGATGCCGAATGGCTGATGCCAGGGCTCCAGACGCATCCACTGGGTTTTGCCATACCAGGTCCAGGTATGGCCGTTCATCAGATCTTCGCCGTGCATGCTATGGAAGTCGGGTAAACCGAATTCCCACAGCGGTAATTCAAAGGAGGCTTCATGGGCGTGAAATGGATCAAGGTTGATGGCGATCAGGATAAAGTTACTGAGGTCCGGCGTGCGTTTACCGAAATAGAGGATGTTGTCGTTGTCGGCTTTGTAGGCTTTAAAACCCAAATGCGTTTGCAATGCAGGATTCAAACGGCGAATGCGATTGAGCTGGGCAATTTCCGCGTTGATGTTACCCGGTGCGAAATAATCCCGCGCGCGAATTTCATATTTTTCGGAATTAAGGTACTCCTCTTTACCCGGAACCGGTTCAGCCTCACAGATTTCAAAGCCTGAATACATGCCCCACAAACCTGAACCCATAGTGGCGAGGGCCGCACGAATCAAAAATCCCGGGCGCCCGCTGTTATGCAAAAAACGAGGATTGATGTCAGGCGTATTGACGAAAAAATTTGGGCGGTAACAGTCACGCCACGGCGCCTCGTTAAGCTCGGTGAAGTAGGCTTCCAATTCCGCTTTGGTATTGCGCCAGGTGAAATAGGTGTAGCTTTGGCTGAAACCAATCTTCCCCAGGCGCGCCATCATTGCAGGCTTGGTGAACGCTTCAGCAAGAAAAATAACGTCAGGATATTTATGGCGGATATCTGCGATCAACCACTCCCAGAAAGGCAGCGGTTTCGTATGCGGATTGTCCACGCGAAAAAGTGTTACGCCCTGCTCTACCCACCCTTCCACCACGTCGCGCAGCGCTAGCCACAAATCAGGAATTGCGGCGTCTGCATAAAAATCGACATTAACGATGTCTTCATATTTTTTAGGTGGATTTTCAGCGTGACGAATACTGCCGTCCGGTCGCCAACTGAACCAGCCGGGGTGCTCCGCCAACCAGTGATGGTCGGGTGAGCACTGAATCGCAAAGTCGAGCGCAATCTCAAGTTGGTGCTCACGGGCCGCTTTTACCAACGCACGAAAATCTTCGCGCGTACCCAGCGCCGGATGTATGGCTTCGTGACCGCCCTCCGCACTGCCGATGGCGTAAGGGCTACCGGGATCGTCGGCATTGGCAACCAGGGAATTATTGCGCCCTTTGCGATTGCGTTCACCGATGGGATGAATAGGTGGAAAATACAGTACATCAAAGCCCATGGCACTGATGGCTGGCAGGCGCTCGATAACATCATTAAATGTGCCGTGGCGATGAGGATCGTTACTTGCGGAACGCGGAAATAATTCATACCAGCTCGCAAACTGCGCCAGCTTTCGTTCTACATCAATTAAATAAACCGGGCTGCATATCTGGTGTGGATGCGCTTCCATGCTGCCCATAACTTGCGCTGTGGCTGGTGCGAGTAAAACAGCAAGGCATTCATCGTCGTTACGCGCCGTTTCCAGTTGATGCAGTAATCCACGAACCTGTTCGGCTTGCTGCGCCGATGCGCGCTCAGCAATCTGCCGCACCAACAACTCACCTTCCTGTAATTCAAGATGAATGGGTACACCAGCAGAATGTTTTTTAGTGATCTCGTAAACGAAGGTTGCATAGACATCCCACCAAGCTTCGACAGCAAATTCTATTCTGCCAGCACGCGTTGGTGTAAAGGATGTTTGCCAGCGGTCGTTACCCCGTTCTTTCAACGGCAGCCTTTGCCATTTCTCTTCAACCTCCATGCGCCACAGCACCGCAGCGGCCAATTTATCGTGCGTATCAGAAAAAATTACCGCACGGATGGTTATCGGACTTCCAACGGTACCTTTTGCAGCGAAGCGCCCCGCTTCGATAACGGGCTCAATATTTTCTATTGCAATCCGCGGCAGTTTTACCGCGACATTCACATCAGTGGGATGTGCTGCGGTATGAATTCGGTTTTCGGCGAGCGACATCGTAACCTTCCTCTCTTTTCCGTTTTTGCATCCTCGGTAAAGCCTTGCTGATGCCGGGCAGCAGAAAGAAAAAGAGTCACACGCTCATGTGTGGCGGCTAGCAGCACTTCTCCAAGGCTATTTCACCAGTAGCCTTATGGTGCGCTCATTGAATCAAAACCTATGTTCGGCTGTGAACATAATTTGCACTAAACGCAGAGATAATGTGCCAAAAATTTGAAATTTTTAAATTTTTTGATGATTACGTTTTAAAAAGAATATTTGCGTTTCGCTTAAACGAAACGAATATTTTTCAGAATTTTTAAAAATAATTTTTTCAAAAAAGAAGAGGAATTGAGGTGGTGCTATTGCTGGTTGCGTGTTGCTAAAAGGGCAATAAGCTGAACTTTAGTCATGCTCATGAAGTGGATTAACGCGCGGTTGTCTTTCTATAAGTAGTCTATGTGAGGAAGGGAATCACCCCTCCCCCAACACCCCCACTAGGGCTTCAATATCCTCCGCACCCTGCGGTGAGATATCGATGATTTTAAAGCCGGCCCAGTGTTTGCCGTTGTAATCCGCATTGCGGGTCCAGAGGCAGTCGACGCCGATGTGGATGGAGTTGCGGCCGTTGACGTGTTCCGGCAGGTGCAAATCGAGTTTGTAGAGCTTGTCTTCTTCGAGGCGCACGTCGCCGATGATCATCAAGCCTTCGCTGTGGATGTTGACCAGCCGGCCGATGTATACGTCACGCAGGCTGTCGTACACATCGACGGCGCCATTGATACCGTGGCGCTGTAGCGCCCGGTCGTTGGATATTCCTGTCATTATTGGGCGGTCCCGACCTTTAACGTCTCTGCACGCTCGTTGAGCGTCTGGTAGATATTTTCCAGTGCACGTTCGAAGAAGGGTTTGGTGCTGCCGATGATGACTTTGGCCTTGCCCGCGATCATGTCGCGCGCGAGTTGCAAACCGGCACTCAGGGAGACTTTGCGCCCCTGCTGATCCACCAGCATGTAATGCTGGGTTTTCTTGTTGTACCAGGCTACTTTCAGGCGTTTGCCACCTTCGAATTCAAACCAGGTGCCAAACTCAATCATCTTCAGGCTATCGACGATCTTGGCTTCTTCCGGCGTGACCGGGTCGTTGGCGGCAACCATCTGTCCGGCTTTTTCTGCCGCCATACTTTCCAGTTTAGTCCGCATTGGCGCCGGTGCAGGTTCGGCTTTGCGACTTTGCAGTGCCATTTTTTGTAAAGAGATGACCGCTTCGATCAATTTACGGCCTTTGCCCTGTTCGTAACCGATGGTTTCAAACCCGCGCTCCAGCGCGGCCATCAGCGGTACGTGCAGCTCGATCTGGCGCTGTTTGTCGATCTGCAGGGTTTTGGGTTCGATGCTCCACAGCAATTGATCAATCACTTCCAGCGAGCGGCGCCAGCTATCGGAGTTATCGCCGTAACGCAGCAACACAAAGGACATGTAGTCGGACCAGGGTTGCAATAACAGCAACAAGATCGCCGAGGGCAGTTCGCGCTGGTCGGTGCGGTTGCGGACTTCCTGGTTGACCTGCAACTTGGCTTCACGCAATTTTTCTTCGCCTTGCACCTTCTCCATGGCACGGCGCTCCATCAGTTCCTGACGGCGGGCGACGTTGTGGGTGTAGGCGTTAAATTCCAGCAGCAACTCGGCGAAGATGCGCACATCGTTTTTAAATTCTTCCAGCAAACGGAAGACGGTGGTTTTGATCTTGGTGTAGATGTCGTGCTGCTCGCTGCCGTCGTTGCCGACCCAGCGCACACCGGCTTCGGCCAGGCTGTTCAACAACACGCGCGCCGGGTGTTCCGGTTGCTCAAAAAAGCCTTTGTCGATAAAGGCGATCTTGAGAAACGGCGTGTGCAGGTAACTCAGCAATGCCTTGATGGAATCCGGCAGGTGATCGTCGGAGAGCATGTATTCAAACAGCATGCCCACCAGATCGATGGTTTGCATATCGGTGGAGGTCACCGCGCCGTCTTCACGCTCGGAGGCGATCTGCTGCAGCATTTGCAGGCTGATATCGCCCACGGTTTGCGGCGGCAAAGCCACCAGGTTCAGGTTGGCAGGATTGGGGTTGGCGGCCATCACTTGTTGGGTAGCACTCACGGCCTGGGCCTGGAGGTGTTGCAACACGCCGACCAGTTGCTCATTGGTCAGGATCTGCGTGGGTTGCACTGGCGCATTCATCACCGCCGGATTGCCTGTGCCCACGCCGCTGGCGTGTAGCAATTGTTGCGCGGTGAAGGCCTGGGGCGCGCTGGTAGCGGCGCCGGCTACCTGGCGGTTGACGTGGGCCTGCAATAACCGGATCGCGCCGAACAGGCTGGATTGGTACTGCACGTCGCTGGGGCTGAGTTCGCCGGTCAGTAAGCGGTCACTGGCGCGGCGGCGCTGTTGGTTTTCATCCAGTTCGTCCTGCGCCGGTTCACCGGCCTGACCTCGCGTCGGGGCCGCAGCGCCTTCCTGGTTTACCGCAACGAACTTCAGGTTGGGCAGCAATTGCTGACCGATCAGGTAGTGGTTCATCTCGTCGTAGAGCGCATCCAGTTTGCCGATCACCTCCTGATCAAAGGTTTTGTAGCCAATGATCTTGGTTTTTACGTCCACCTCCAGGCTGGCGAGCACCTTGCGCAGGGCTTCGCAGAATTGCACCGGGCTGGCGGGATTACTGCGCTCGTCCAGCTTGTCGCCTTCGTTCAACAACGCCAGGCGCTGGTGCAAGGCCCACAGGGGTTCGGCATAAAAGGCGTCGGCACGATGGGTGATGGAGGTAATGGCGATGGTTTCTTCCAGGTCGGAGTGCTCCACCAGGGACAGCATGTCTCCGCTAAAACGCTCTTCACCGGTCAGGGTATTAAGGGTTTTGTTCTTGAATTTTACAAAGCCGTTGCCCAGGTGCTGGCTGAATTCATGCTCCGCCGCCTGTTGCACAGCGGTGAGCAGGTTTTGAATTTCGAATAAGGCAACTTGTTCTTTGTTGGAGCGGGCGCGCTCGGCGTGCTCCATCATAACCTTGAGCCATTGCTGCCAAAAATGGGGGAATACACGATAGGCGAAGCTGCGGGTCAGGTCGCGACAGTGTTTAAGGTGCTGAACAATCTGTTGCTCAGTTAATGTTGGCGTCATCGGCTGTTCTCGATCGCTACCCGTCTTGGTGGAGGAAAATTTTCCGAAATTCTTATCCATAATCTTCATATCCCGACCCTGTACTTGTGACTGCTGACTGGGCGTTGTTATGGCACCTCAATTTGCGTAACACTGCGGCAATATTAGCAGCTTATGCAAATTCCGCTACTGAATGCGACCAGCGTCACGCTTTGTCTGCCAAACCTGCCACTTTGTTGCCTGACATCTGCGAATCACCCCCAGTTTCATGCGCTTCGCAAGGATATGAAATTGCGAGCAATTTTCACTCCAAGATGTATAACACTGTCACTTCTTTACTGAATGCTATGTCACATAACGCAGCAGTTTTTGCACCATAAAAATGCAGACCACTGTTTCAGGCGCACCAAAGAAAGGCACTTCCGCCGGACAAAACGGGCGGATATCGTCAAAATTTGTAAGGAAATCCTTGTTTTACAGGGTTATAAGCAAACTGGTACTCATATTGCTAAATGCTATGTTGAACCACTTGTCCGCACTCTGGGTGTTCAGGACGAAAGACAATTTGCAATAGAAAGCTAGGGTTCCGGCTGTTAGTTACAGTGACTGGTCCGAGAGCTTTCGACCTCAAAGTAAAGAAAATCGACAGTTTTGGCGCCAGCCAGTCGACGTTCAGAGGTTACACGGCGGGACAAAAGCCCGGGAGACGAATGGCCTGATCAAGCTGCTTTGCAGCTAACAGCCAGAGTGCTCCTACTAAACCGATGTAACCACTGGAGGTTTGCCATGTCGCGCCTGACCACTCTTATCATCGCGCTACTTCTTTCAACCTCTGCCGCCGCGGCAGAGCCATTCAAGATCTGTTGGTCTATCTACGTCGGCTGGATGCCCTGGGGCTACGGTGCCGATCAAAAAATTATCGATAAATGGGCGAAGAAATACGGCATCGAGATCGAAGTCACCCAGATCAACGACTACATCGAATCCATCAACCAATATACCGCGGGCCAATTCGACGCGTGCAGCATGACCAACATGGACGCGTTGACCATTCCGGCCGCAGGCGGCGTTGATAGCACTGCCCTGATCGTGGGTGATTTTTCTAACGGCAACGACGGCGTGGTGTTAAAAGGCGCGAACAAAACCCTGAAAGATATCAAAGGCCAAAACGTTAACCTGGTGGAACTGAGCGTATCCCACTACCTGCTGGCGCGCGGTTTGGAAACCGTCGGTTTGAAAGAATCCGATATCAAAGTGGTTAACACATCAGACGCGGATATGGTGGCGGTTTACGGCACTAAAGATGTCACCGCCGTGACCACCTGGAATCCACTACTTAGCGAAATCCTTTCCCAACCCAACAGCACCAAGGTGTTTGATTCGTCGCAAATTCCCGGCGAGATCATGGACCTGCTGATCATCAATACCGACACACTGAAAAAGAACCCTGCCTTGGGTAAAGCCCTGGTCGGCGCCTGGTATGAAATCATGGGCGTGATGAGCGCACAAGACAAAGCCGGTGTTGCGGCGCGCACGGCTATGGCGGTTGCGTCCGGCACAGACCTGGCGGGTTATGAAGCGCAATTGGCCAGCACCAAGATGTTCTACAAACCTGCCGACGCATTGGCATTGGTGAACAGTGGTGAATTGCTGGGCACCATGCAAAAAGTGGCCGAGTTTTCCTTCGAACATGGCTTGCTCGGCGAAGGCGCACCGGATGCCACCTTCATTGGCGTTGAAGGCCCGCAAGGTGTGTACGGCAATAAGAAAAATATCAAACTGCGCTTCGACACCACCTACATGCAAATGGCCGCCGACGGCAAGTTGTAATCGGACAAACGTAGGTCGGATTAGCACAGCGTAATCCGACAATATATGCGTTTAAAAAACCGAACTCGCCAAACCGCGTTACACACAATAAAAATTTGAAACGTTTGAAGGTCAGTGTCGGATTACGCTTCGCTAATCCGACCTACATAAAAAACCAACATGACACTTTTTTTTGAAACGAAATCCCAACGGCACATTCACAGGATTTTTATGAAACGGCTGATTAACCTGACGCCCACCAAACCTGCCAGGCTCTTGCTGGGCATCTTGCCTTTTGCACTTATCCTGCTGATTTACCTGATTGCCTCGGATGCGCGCCTGGCAGAAAACCCCAGCGATAAATTGCTGCCGAGTTTTGCGCAGATGGGCAATGCCATCAACAATCTCGCGTTTGAAGAGAGCAAACGTACCGGTGAGTATTTATTTTGGCAGGATACCTTAAGTAGCTTGCAACGGCTGGCATTGGGGATGGGCATTGCGGCGTTAATCGGTTTTTCACTGGGCATCTTAACCGGCGCTATTCCAACGGTTTATGCACCGCTGGCGCCTTTGCTAACCGTAATCTCGCTGATTCCGCCCATGGCGATCTTACCGGTGCTGTTTATTGTATTCGGTTTGGGCGAACTGTCTAAAGTCGCGCTGATTGTGATCGGCGTTGCGCCTTTTATTGCGCGGGATATCCAACGCAGCACCCAGGAAATTCCGCTGGAACAACTGGTAAAAGCGCAGACGCTGGGCGCTTCGAGCTGGCACATTCTGGTGCGGGTATTGATTCCACAAATGTTGCCGCGCTTGATCAGCTCAGTGCGTTTATCCCTGTGTACAGCCTGGCTGTTTTTAATCGCGGCGGAAGCCATTGCCTCTACCGGCGGCCTGGGTTACCGCATCTTTTTAGTACGCCGTTATATGTCCATGGATGTCATTTTGCCCTACGTCGCCTGGATTACGC
>DATJLH010000133.1:0-5886 GCA_035490615.1 Cellvibrio sp. | reverse complement strand
ATATAGAAACTGCCGAGCCACAACCGCAGCACCAGCCAGGCCACAAAAATGCTGAGAATAATCACCAGTGCCGCAAACCATAGACTCATCTCAATGGTTTTACTGCCATAGGCAATCAGCAGATAGCCGCCATCTTCCGGCGGGCTGAGCATGACCCAGAGGCCGAACGCGAACAGGACAACAACAATGAATAACAACTTTTTCATTGGTTACTTGCCTCCGCGCCGAGAAACCGCTTTGGTGTGCTTGCGCTCGATGTAGGCTTTGAGCAGCGCAGTGGACTCTGCAAAATTCGGCAAGGATTGGGTGATAATCACGTTCTGCAAATCGGCCAATTCAGCTTGCGCTGCAACCGATTGGGTATTGAGCGGGAAGTAGGTTTTCAACCACTCCTGGGCTTTTTGCAGACTGGATTGATAGACCTGCGCCTCTTCGCGTAACAACGCGGCCTGGGCCTGTTCAAGCATCAGTCGCATATTTTGCTTGAGGTAAATCTGATTGTCCGGGGCGAGGATCGCCGGCACCGGCTGCGCATGGTCACGCACCCGCAAATGATGACTAAACTTTTTTAACACATTCATAAAACCGCGTTTGGTTTTAACCCACAAGCTGTCATTTTCCTGGGGCTCATCTTCCGGCCAGATTTCCTCGGTCGAACCCAGGGGTTCAATCAGCGGCAATTTTTCAATCTGCTCCGACAAGGCCAATAACCGCAGATAAACACCTTCGCGATCAATATCACCGGCAAGGGTTAATTCACTCATCTCACTGGCGAGGGCTTTGCGTACCGGAAATAAATCCGGATCATTTAAATCGCGCAGGATTTCATCGACACTCTGGGCCAAGGCCACCGCGTTGCCGCTGTTGCGTTCCAGCAGCACGCGCTGGTTGGCCAGCCGCAATAAGTACTCTGCTTCGGCAATCTTCCAGTCATCGCGATTAACACTCGACAAGGCCAACACCCGCGCGGCGGTATTGTCTACGCGTTGCGCCAGTTCGTTCATCGCTTGCTGCACATCATTCTGCTGGTCTTCCAGACGCTGTTCCACTGTCGCGGCGAGCGTATCCTGCTGCATTTGCGTGGCGCGTTGTTGCTGCTGTAACTGGGCCTGTACATTTTCCAGCAGTTGTTGCTGCACCATGTACTGCTGCGCGAAATACCAGGCGCCGTAAATAATACCGGCGATCAATAACAGCAGAACCAGCCAGACACCCCAATTACTTGAACCGGAATGGCGAGCAGGTGGCGTGGTGGCGTGAGTACTGTTACCAGAACGATTGGCCGATGATTCAGGCTCGCGCGCATCCGGTTTGGGTACATCCGTGGCCGCCGTCTCGGTCATGGCAGGAACATTTTTTTCATCAGTCACAATCATTCACTCTCTTTGAAGAAAATTAAATAATCTGGTGCAAGGCAGATAACATACTCGCGTCGGTCGCGTTTTCTGCCATATGCACTTGCCTGAAACCCGCCTGGTTTGCCAATTGCGCCACCCGCTCACCCGGCACCAGCACAGGCAACAGGCGCACGCGCTTTGCCAGCTCGGCGGTAGAGTCCGCGCGCTCCAGCTGATCCAGCACGCGTTGGTAATGTTGCAAACTTTCGCCGCTGTGTAGCGCCACAATGTTGTGATATTGCCAAGCGAGACCAGTCGCAAAAACCTCACGCAAGTTGTCAGCTGCCTGAGCCGGCAAATGGCGTTCATATAATTCACAGTAGGTTACATTGGCGCCGCGAGCCTGGAGAATTTCGCCCATGTGTCCACGCCCGCCGCAACCGCGAAAGATTATAATTTTTTCACCGTCGACCTGTTGCAACTCAGCCGCCTGCAACAGGCTTTCACTGTTCATTGCGCCGGTTTCGGCAGCGGTCAATGCGCTCACCTTGATACCGTGTTGCTGCAGGTGGCGCGCGGTGGTTTCACCCACGGCAAAGTATTCGATCCCGACGGGTAATTGCGGCCAATAGTCTTCCAGCCACTGCATCGCAAAGTCCACGGCATTCTGGCTGACAAAGATCGCCTTTTGATAGAGATCGAAATCCAGCACGACATTTTTTATCGCGCGGGTTTGTTCCGCCGCACTGACGCCACGCAATTCCAACAGCGGCACCAACACATTGGTAATGCCCGCCGCATCCAGTTGGGCGCGCCACTTTTCTGCTTGCGCGATGGGGCGGGTAATGATGACCCGCCGTGGCAAGGCACTCACTTACTCAACGTCCTCTTGATACACCGCCGCCAGGATTTTATCGGCTCCGGCCTTCAGCAAACGTTCCGCCAGAGTCACCCCCATCTGCTCAGCCTCGCTGACTGGCGCGCGAATTTCATCAAACAACATCTGGCTGCCATCCGGCGCGCCGACTAAACCGCGCAACCACAATCCGTCTTCTGTATGCAGAGCATAGCAGGCAATGGGCACCTGGCAGCCACCCTGCAAACGGCGGTTCATGGCGCGCTCGGCGGTCACCTGTTCGGTGGTGCGCTGGTCGCGCAGGGGTTGCAGCAGCGCGATGGTTTGCGCATCCGCCAGGCGGCACTCGATCCCCACGGCCCCTTGACCGCCGGCGGGCAAACTTTGTTCGGGAGAGAGACAGGAACGGATGCGATCTTTTAATTCCAGGCGCAACAACCCGGCAGCGGCCAGGATAATTGCGTCGTATTCATTGTTGTCCAGCTTGGCTAAACGCGTCTGTACATTACCGCGCAAAAATTTCACCTGCAGGTCCGGACGTTGCGCCAACAACTGACACTGGCGGCGCAGGCTGGAGGTACCGACCACGCTGCCTGCCGGCAAGCTGTCGAGGTCGGCAAAGCGATTGGAGACAAAAGCATCGCGCGGGTCTTCGCGCGGGCAAATGACCGCCAGCCCCAGCCCTTCAGGAAATTCCATGGGGACATCTTTCATTGAATGCACCGCGATGTCCGCTTCATCTGCGAGCAACGCATTTTCCAGTTCCTTGACGAACAGCCCTTTGCCGCCGACTTTTGCCAGGGGCACATCCAGGATCTTGTCTCCGCGGCTCACCAATGGCACCAGCTCCACCACCAGGCCGAGATGATGACGTTCCAGTTCGGCTTTCACATATTCCGCCTGCCAGAGAGCGAGCAGGCTTTTACGGGTGGCGATGCGTAGCGGGCGTTGGGCGACGGGCATAACAAAAGGAGTCCGGATTGAGAGCTAAAAGATGGGCGCTATGATAACAGAGGCTGTTCGGCGGGATGCGAATCCGCGCGGCATCCTGCGCAGACAGCAGCTATCTGATTAACCGATACCCGCCGGTTTTCGGGTTGCGTCCGTTTCTGCCACCTGTCTACACTCCGTTTTTCCAAAGGACTCCATGCATTCGTATTGCATTCCATCACGCAGGACCAGGTATGTCGGATTCATTCTGGGCTATCGTCAGCCTCGCTCAACAAGGTTTAATCCTGCTGCACTTTGCGTTGGTCATTACCTTCGCTGTGCGCGTCATCAGCCAGCGTTTGCCGGTCGGCGCTTCCCTGGCCTGGTTGTTGGTGCTGGCGTTGTTGCCGTATGTGGGCGTGGGTTTGTACCTGTTGTTCGGTGAGCGGTTTCTCGGGGTTAAACATCAACAACGCCGGGCGCGCTTGCAACAGTTATTCGATATTCCCGCCCTGCGCAATGCCCCCATGGTGGAGCAGCCCTGGCATGAGTTTCACCCGGCCAGCCAGGCGCTGGCGCAGTTGGAGTTCCAGACCACCGGTATTCCGGCGCTGGGCGGTAATCGCGTGGCGTTTTTGCAAACCGCCCAGGCCACCATTCAACAGCTGTGCCGCGATATTCGCGCCGCCCGCCACACCTGCCATCTGGAGTTTTATATCTGGCATCCCGGCGGCATTGCCGATGAAGTCGCCACGGCATTAGTGGACGTGGCAGAGCGCGGTGTCTATTGCCGGATCATGCTCGATGCGGTGGGCAGCAGTGCATTTTTTAAATCCGCCCTGTCCGAGCAATTGCGCCACCCGCGTATCGAACTGATCAAAGCCTGCCCTATCGGTATTATCCCCGCCAGCCTTGCCCGCTACGACCTGCGCAGCCACCGCAAGACCGTGATCATCGACAACCAGGTAGCTTATGTCGGCAGTTTTAACCTGATTGATCCCGCGCATTTCAAACAATCGCTGGCGGTGGGTGAGTGGATTGATTTGATGGCACGGATCGAGGGGCCGCTGGTGCAGGTGCTCAACGCCGTGTTCCTGTGGTACTGGAATATCGAAACGGACCAGACGCTGACCCTCTTGCCCACCTCGGTGGAAATTCGCCAGGACCAGATGGTGGCGCAGGTGGCGCCGTCAGGGCCGGACAATGTCACCGACAGCATTCTGAAAAGCCTGCTGCAAGGGATTTATTCGGCGGAGCGCTCGGTGGATATCGTCACCCCGTATTTTGTACCCGGCGAAGCGCTGGAGCTGGCACTGAGTATTGCTGCGCGCCGCGGCGTCAGGGTGAACCTGGTGTTACCCAAGCGGGTGGATTCATTTCTGGTGCGCCACGCCAGCCGCTCTTACTTCAGCGGCCTGATGGAGGCCGGGGTGAATATCCTGCAATTTGAAGAGGGCTTGTTGCACACCAAATGCATTGTGATTGACGATCAACTGGCGTTCTTCGGTACCGTGAATATGGATCAACGCAGCCTCTGGCTGAACTTCGAGATGACCCTGATCGTGTACGACAAACCCACGGTAGCCCAACTGGCCGGGATAGTGGCAGGCTACCGCCGCTTGACGAAACCCCTGGATCCTGTGGTCTGGCAACAGCGCAGCCGCATTTCCCACCTGTTCGAGAACATCATGCACTTGATGAGCCCGTTGATTTAAAGCGCCTTTCCACTTTGGAGAACAGCTGACGGCGCTTTATCTGGATATTTATTAGAGATGCTTCAACAGCGCCTTTAATCCACCCACATGGCGCCGGCTGACGATGGGGCGCATCTCGGTGTTGGACAAACGCACCTGATACTGGCCTTGCGCCGTACGTTCAATCGCTTCGATGTGTTTGACCGACACCAAGGCGTTGCGGTGAATGCGCAAAAAGCGCTGGCTAAATTCTTCCTCCAATTCTTTCAGGGTTTCATCGAGCAGGTGTTCGCCGTTCACGTGATACACGGTGACGTACTTGTGGTCCGCAATAAAATAGCGCACATCATCCAGCGGAATCAGCTCAACACCACGGCGCGTCTTGGCGCTAATGTGACTGCGCAGATTGCCGGTAGGCGTCTGGTTTTGGGAAAAGGCCGCGCGTTGCACCTTGTTCAGGCGCTGGGCCTTGGTCAACGCTTCCAGCAACTGTTCGGACTTGACCGGCTTGAGCAGATAACCCACCGCCTCTGTGCCGAAAGCATCCAGTGCGTACTGGTCGAAGGCGGTACAGAAGATCACCGCCGGTGGATCATCCAGCGCCCCGATGCGGCGCGCCACACTCAGGCCGTCTTCACCGGGCATGCGCACATCGAGCAGCACAATATCCGGGTCGAATTTACAGATGGCCGCCAGCGCGGCCTCGCCGTTTTCGGCCTCAGCGATCAGGTCGTAACCGTCCAGTTTATCCAGCATACGCGCCAGGCGCTGGCGCGCGAGGGGTTCATCGTCGACGATGAGCACGTCCATCTTGGTTAACCTTATTGTTTGTCGAGTGGATAGGTAATCAGCGTGGTAAACGTACCGCTATCAATCATAGTGGATAAGCGCGCATTCGGCCCGTAATGGGCCGTCAGCCGGTGGCGAATATTCTGGCGTGCCATGCGATTGCTCTGGCGCCCGCCGGGTGCAGCCTGTTGCCCCACCAGCACCACCGGGTTGGCGATGCGGATCACCACCTGTTTCTCCTTGATGCGTACTTCAATCACAATCCGTCCGCCTTTGGGCA
>DATJLH010000132.1:0-10159 GCA_035490615.1 Cellvibrio sp. | reverse complement strand
ATTATGGAAAGGCCGCAGGATATCAGTTAATGCCTGACGCATTTGCCGCCCCGTTTCTTCCCGATGCTGTTCAAACCTGACTACCGCCTGGTCAAGTTGATCAAATACCTTTTGGAGATCGCTGGTATTAAGAGGCGTATCTTTACGCAACGCATGGCGCAAGCTGCCCAGCGCATCATCGAGCGAGTCATTATGCCCATCCGCCGACACACTGAGACGTACCAGCGCTCGCCGCAGGAGTTCCCGCTGTTGTTCTATCGCTTCCTGGGTGTCCAGCGCATCCAGATATTTGTCACGCCAGTTTGTGAGATGAGTGGTATCGTCCGGGCGATCTACCATGGTGAAGCCTGTTCAGTCGTTTTTCTGTGCCTATGATTATAGACGCACTTCATCGAAACACGCTCGCCCAAAACGACGCTGCCCGCCGGTTCCTGCACATGGAAATGCAGGAACCGGCGGGCAGGTCGTGAGTTTATCGCGTAGGGATTAGAGTGCAGCGCGCTCTTTTTCAATAAGGAAATCAGCTACTTTCAGCATTTCGCCCTGGCCACTCAACTTGGAGCTGCTGATGCGGTACTTGCCGTTAACAACGATTTCAGGCGTTCCGGTAATGCCATAGCCGCGCGCACGCGCATCAGCCTGTTTTACCTGGCTGGTCACACCAAACGAATTAAACGTCTTCAGTACATCGGCCTTATCTGTGCCGAAGCCCGACAGGAATTCAGCCCACTGGTCCGGGGTGTTGAAATTTTTGCGTTCAAGGTGAATTGCATTAAAGATAGCCATATGCGCCTTGTCTTCGATCTTCAATGCTTTGATGGTGTAAAACGCGCGCGCCAGGTTTTCCATTTGTGAATTCCAGATCGCGTGGGTTTGTACAACAACAACGTCGTCCGGCTGTTGTTTCTTCCAGGCTTGCAAGGCAGGTTCGAAATTGAAGCAGTGACCGCAGTGGTAAGAAAATACTTCGGCTACTTCAATTTTCTTCGGATCAACGGTTCTTACCGGTTGTTCGAGCACAATGTAATGCTCGCCGGCGACATATTCTTGCTTGGATGATTGTTCAGCACAGGCTGCAAGAGAGAGAAAAACGGCAAAAAGGGCCACCAGAAAACGCATAGGATTTACTCCGTTGTTATCGAATAGAGTTAAATGTACGCTGCCGCACGCACTATAGAACCAAGAAGGTTATTCAAGTTCCGCTATCAAAAGCAAGCCATAGCTTATGCGGCATTGCGTAAAATACTGAAAATGTTCTGAAACCGAACCTCTGATAGTAAAAAAGGCGACCTGGGTCGCCTTTTCATTTACTGAATTAAATCAAACCTATTAATTAAGACCAGCAACAAAATTGGCCACAGCTTTGATTTCAGCATCGCTCATCTTTTCTGCCACCAGGCGCATGATCATCTGATCACCGTCGTTGGTGCGGTTTCCACCACGGAACGCGAGCAGCTGCTTTTCAACATATTCAGCATATTGACCGCTCAAGCGAGGGAAGCCTGCCGGGGCATTACCGTGACCATCCGGCGCGTGGCAACCGGTACAGGCCGGTACACCGTTAGCCAGGTTACCCGCACGATAAATCCGCTCGCCCAGATCCAGGCCATCTACCATAATTCCCGAATTCACTTTTACCTGTAAATCTTTTGCCCCACTTAACTGAATAGTCTGGCCGGCAAAATAGGCTGCAATATCTTGCAGATCCTGGTCGCTCAGGTTGCTGAGCATACCGGTCATCTCAGGCACCGCACGACCAATGGTCGGCTTTTTGGCTGCATCAGTTTCAAGATCCCACGCCTGGATATCCTGCAGTTGCTTATAAAGGTAGCGCTCACCCAGGCCGGCGAGTTTGGGGAAGGTTGGCAGAGGGCTGTTGCCATCGGAACCATGACAAGCGGCACACACCGCTACTTTATCTGCACCCGCTTTGGCATCACCGGCCGCGAATGCGCCTTGCGCAATGGCCATCAATCCCAGCGAAAAAAGTGCATGCTTCAGTAAATTTTTCATTGGCTAACCCGTTGTTCTGATTATGTTTCGTTACGATCACGACGATTTCTTCAGCGGCCTTAATGGCCTTGCCTGTTATGCTCAGGCTACAATTCCGCCCCCGATGCGGGAACGGCCATTAGAAGCGGTTCGCATTATATACCAACCGTTTAATAACACACCATTTTGCAGGGCTTTATGTGCAGCGACATTGTTTTTAGCAAGGCCTATTTCACCAAAAGCGCTCCGAGCTTGCGCGAATGCCCACCGGAGACCGGCGTCGAAGTGGCCTTCGCAGGTCGCTCTAACGCTGGAAAATCCAGTGCAATCAATGCATTAACCAACAGCAAGCTGGCGCGCACCAGCAAAACGCCCGGTCGCACCCAGTTGATCAACTTCTTCAATCTCTCGGATACACAGCGCCTGGTGGACCTGCCCGGCTATGGTTATGCCAAGGTTTCTCGCGACATGAAAGAAGAATGGCAGCGGAATTTGTCCGAGTACCTGCAAAAACGCCAATGTCTGCGCGGCCTGATACTCTTGATGGACATTCGCCATCCGCTTCAGGATTTCGATGCCACGATGATTCGTTGGGCTATCGATGCCGACATGCCCGTCCATATCTTGCTGACCAAGGCCGATAAGCTGAATCGCGGCCCGGCCAACAATGTGCGTCAGGCAGTCATCAAAGAATTGAAAACAGCAGGTATCGCGGACCGTATCAGCATCCAATGTTTTTCTGCATTAAAACGCACCGGTATTGAAGAGTTACAAAACCAACTGCAGTCCTGGCTCACCCTGGATAACGCCGAGCACGCACCAGTTTCCCCATAAACTGCAGGCAAAAAAAATCCGGTGACTCAAGAGGAAGATCACCGGAGTAAAGGACTGACACCCTTGGGGTGATGTCAGTTGAAGCGGTTACAGAAGCTATGGGGGAGTAGCCACCACTTGCGTTCAAATTTACGACCGACGGCCTGATCATTAAGTTCAACGGTCGTTAAATTTTTTATTGATGCCGCGCCAATGTCGACATTTTTGCCAGTTTTCACCGGAAATTAACGAATTTCGCCCAAAAAAAACCCCGATTTATCATCGGGGTTGCTTCGCTTGATACTTAGAAGGCTTAGCTGGCTTAAAAAGCCAATCAGGGGGAGGAGTTAGCTCATGAACATAAAACACACATTTCTATGACATATGGGCAGTTTAATAAGTTCACCCTCCTGACAAAATTTTTCTGACGGCTCGGTCAGATCTTCTCCGGGGGGGTTAATGCGCCTCATCCCAGTTGTTCCCCACCCCCACCTCAACCAATAGGGGTACCTTTAACGTAGCGGCGGCAGACATATGTTGCCTGACGGCTTTACTGACGATGTCGATATGGGCCTCTGCCACTTCCAGCACCAATTCATCGTGGACCTGCATGATGATGCGCGCATCCAGCTGGCTTTCGGCCAGCCAGCTATCGACGCTGATCATGGCCGTTTTGATGATGTCGGCCGCCGTTCCCTGCATCGGTGCATTGATGGCCGTGCGCTCTGCAGCCAATTGTAGATTTTTATTGCGCGCATTAATGTCCGGCAGGTAGAGCCGCCGCCCAAACAGGGTCTCGACATAACCCTGTTCATGGGCCAGGGAACGTGTTTCATTCATATAACGCTGGACGCCGGGATAGCGCTCAAAGTAACGATCGATATATTGTTGTGCCTCGTTACGCCCCAGACGCAGTTGTTTGGCAAGGCCAAAGGCCGACATGCCGTAGATCAACCCGAAGTTAATCGCTTTGGCACTGCGGCGCATCTCCGGCGTTACCTGGTCCAGCCCTACTCCGAATACCTCCGCCGCAGTAGCGCGGTGTACATCCAGCTCCTGTTCGAAAGCATGCAATAGCCCTGCGTCTTCCGACAGGTGTGCCATGATACGCAGCTCAATCTGCGAATAATCAGCCGCCACAATTTTGTGGCCGGTCGGTGCGATAAAGGCCTGACGAATGCGGCGACCTTCTTCATTGCGAATCGGGATATTTTGCAGGTTGGGGTCGGTGGACGAAAGCCGACCTGTAGCAGCGACTGCCTGGTGATATGACGTATGTATCCGTTTGGTTTGCGGATTAATCATCAGGGGCAGCTTATCGGTATAGGTGGACTTGAGTTTCGCGAGCATGCGGTATTCCATCAGTACCTTGGGCAAGGGATAGTCCAATGCCAACTCCTGCAATACCTCTTCCGCAGTCGAGGGTGACCCCGTCGGCGTCTTCTTGATGACCGGAAGCTTTAACTGATCAAACAGGATAGCGCCCAGTTGTTTGGGCGACCCAAGGTTAAACTCCTGCCCCGCAATGTCGTATGCCTTGCGCTCCAGTTCTACCATGCGTTCACCCAGCTCAATGCTTTGCTGACCCAGCAGGTTGGCATCCACCAAAGCGCCGTTACGCTCAATATTCGACAACACCGGAACCAATGGCATCTCGATGTCGGTGAACACCCGTTTTAGCGACGGAATTGCCTCCAACTCCGGCCACAGGCGCTGGTGCAGACGCAAGGTAATATCAGCATCTTCCGCAGCGTAAGGCGCGGCGTTCTCTACCGTGATTTGATTAAAGGTGAGCTGCTTCGCTCCTTTTCCGGCAATATCTTCGAAAAGTATGGTGGTGTGATCAAGGTACTTTTGCGCAAGGTCATCCATGTTGTGGCGGCTGCCGATGGAATTGAGCACATAAGATTCCAGCATGGTGTCGTAGGCAATTCCCGCCAGCTTGATCTCGTGGTTCAACAACACACTGCGATCATACTTCAGGTTTTGCCCCACCTTTTGGCGGCCCGCGTCTTCCAATAATGGTTTAAGCGCTTGCAAAACCATATCCAGGTCAAGCTGCTCCGGGGCATCGAGGTAATCGTGGCCACAGGGGACATAAGCGGCCTCTCCCGGGGCTACTGCAAAAGAAACGCCGACAATTCTCGCTTGCATGGCGTCGAGGCTGGTGGTTTCGGTATCGAATGCAAAGAGATCAACATCGGATAAACGGGCAATCCACTTTTCCAGGGCAGCCATATCAGTGATAGTGTCGTAACGGGTTTCAATTGCAACCAAAGGCGCATCGGGCCTCTCCGACGTTGTAGCTGGAGTCTCAAATAAATCCTCAGTGGTGGACACCACCTCGGCATCGCTCAGCTCTGCCACCCAGCTTTTAAACTCCAGCTCCTTAAACAATGACAGCAGGCGCTGGTTATCTGGCTGACCGATATGGATGGATTCCGGTGTTACCGCCAGCGGCACATCGGTTTTGATAGTTGCGAGCTGATAGGAGAGGAACGCCTGGTCACGATGCTCCTGGAGTTTCTCCGGCATTTTCTTTGCACCGCGAAAATCCAGCGTGCGCACGGCCTCAAGATTGGCATAAATGGCATCAAGCCCACCCAAACCCTGAATCAGGCCAAGAGCCGTTTTCTCGCCCACCCCTGGAACACCGGGAATATTGTCAATCTTGTCGCCCATCAGGGCGAGAAAATCGATCATTAATTCTGGGCCGAATCCATATTTTTCCTTTACCCCCGGCGCATCAAGGTAGCTTTCAGTCATGGTATTGACCAAATGCACATGCTCGCATACCAGCTGAGCCATATCTTTATCGCCGGTGGAGATAATCACCGGGCGGGACTTTTCCGCCGCCTGTCGAGCGAGCGTTCCGATGACGTCATCGGCCTCTACACCTTCAACCACCAGCAAGGGCAAGCCCATGGCTGTGACAATGTCATGAATCGGCTGAACCTGGGGGCGCAGGTCATCGGGCATCGGTGGCCTGTTTGCCTTGTATTCGGCAAACAAATCGTCACGAAAGGTTTTTCCTTTCGCATCAAAGACAACCGCAATCGGGCTTTGCGGATAATCTTTACGCAAACGGCGCAACATGTTGATTACCCCTTTCACCGCGCCCGTGGGTTGCCCTTTGGAATTCGTGAGGGGAGGTAACGCGTGATAAGCGCGATATAAATAGGAGGAGCCGTCTACCAGCACCAGAGGCGCCACAGGAAAATCATTTCGAGCCATGGATCATCGTTCTTTTGTTCAGGGAGAGTTATCTGTCCCGGGAGGACAGGCATAAACGAAGAAGCCGCAGGATACACCAAAAACCCCTCTGAGGCGGTTAACCCACCCTCGCCGTTACTGGCGCCCCCACCCAATCAGCTATTTAGATGAACCGACGAATTCGGCATCAATAATGCCCTGACAAAGTGTTACCTTGTGTTACCCGACGCCAAACCTGATCTCCAACATGTAAATAGAGCCATAAGTACCGGTATCTATTCACAAAACCATCATTGAAATTAAACTTTTTTGAAATACCACTAGCGCAAAATAATAAATGTGTTACCATGCGTAACATCAAGTAACAAACAAGAGGCTAAACCGGAGACACCGGCCACCTCAAAGGCAAACATCCCCACGGAGGACGAAAACATGAAAAAACTCGCTTTTATCGTTGCAGCTTTGGTACTGACGACTAATGCACTGGCCGATGATGCTGCAGCTTATTCAAATCTGACGATTGCAGCCGCAGAAACCGGTAGCACATTGAGCTGGACGCTGGACAAGGCTGAAACCAATGCCGAACAACGTCACGCTGATATCCTGGCTGAAAAGACCGACGCATTGAATGAAAAACTCAATGCCAAATTGGAAAAAAGTCTGGAAGAAAAATTTAACAGCCAACTGAATTACTAATTTTATTTATCCGGTTTATCTCATTACAACCGGATTTTTATTGATCCTTTTTCTCCTCGTGATTAACCCTGTGTCGGCACTTATTTCTTTTTGTGCGGAAAACACAGGGTTCTTTTTTTATTTGCATCACAAATTTGACATTTAATGCTTATTAAGTGAGCTACCGCCCTGAAACTCTTCATTATTCACCTACACTGTGAACAACTCTTGCGCTGAGGTTGTCGTTAGAGAGACTGGATGTACCAATTTCTGGATCAATCGCTAATCGTTTTTGAATAGCAAAGGAATTTTTATGGATACTCTGATCTTCTCGCAGTCTGCTATTTTTCGTTTACAGCAACTAGGTAGTCACTATTACCATTACAGTGGCGTGCGACACAAACTGGCTACACCGGAAGGTATTCTTGATTTATTAAAAGCCGCTGCGCTGGCACAAGATGCTAATGTACGGGAATCTTACGATGCTTTCGTAATGGAGCTAAACAAGCGCCAAATCGAGTCTTTATCCGAACGCGGTGTTACGTTGCGCGTACCGCTACACTTCTCCCGTAACGGAGCTATTCGCAAGGCAAGCTAAAAAAGCTTGCGCCATCTTTTCCAATAATTGTTTATAGGTTTTTATTTCCGGCTCGCCAATAGGATCGAGAAGGGCGACCTTTAAATTTAATTCTTGCGCCAAGTCGGTAGCAATACGCATGTCGTAATAAGGTTCTACAAAAAGACAGCTCGCATGGTTATTTAATTGCTGCCGTAATTCATACAAATGTTTTGCACCGGGACGACGCTCCGGCGTAAATGTCACGTAGGCCAGTTGTTGCAAGTCATAACGCTCCACAAAATGCAGATAACCCTCGTGGTAAACCGCAAAACCCTTCCCTCTTGCTGGCGCTAGAATTTCCATCAAATGCTGATCCAATTCCTTAATAACAACGGAAAAATTTTTGGCATTGCTTGCATAAAACATAGAAGACGCTGGATCGATCTCGCTTAATTTTTTTGCTAACACCTCGGCAATGATCATCGCATTGCGCGGGTCTAGCCAGACGTGCGGATCGTGCCCATGATGTTGGTGGCCTGCTGCCCTGGCATGTGAATGCGACTCACCCTCCGGCCAATTCATACCAGGAAGATCGTAAACAGCGAGATGCTTGTTTGATGCAAGATTATTCAATGGACGCTGCAAGAAGGTTTCCAGACTTGGTCCAACCCAAAGCACCAGATCCGCGTCTTGCAAGCGACGGATATCCGATACCCGTAACGGATAATCGTGGGGTGATGCCTTTACTGGCAACAAATTTTCCACACTCACTTTATCGCCTGCAATTTCCTGTGCGATCAACGCCAGGGGCTTGATACTGGTCACCACCTTGATGTCCGCCATAGCCATTGATGGCAGCAACAACCACAAAATAAGCGGAAGATAACGGAAAATTTTGGGCAAACGGAAGAGAAACATAAAAGCGCCGATACCGTGCAAGAAGGAGATAAAGATTGGAATGCCTACACCTGCCTACAGCTGAACTGGTAGTGCCAAGGATTGTTATAGAGTAACATACTTGGTTACTGCCAGCTCACCGGAATCACCGCTTCGCTATGGAAAAAACACCGCTAGCTTACAGCCATCACAATCACAGCCATTGCATCAAAGACGCCATGGTATCTGCGCGTCATTTATGTGAGAGCCGGGGGGTGCGCCTGACCGCCTTACGCGAGCAGGTACTCGAACTGATTTGGCAAAACCACAAACCCCTCGGTGCCTATACACTGATGGAAATGCTGGCCTCTGCGTCGACACGGCGGGTAGCCCCGCCAACGGTATATCGCGCACTGGATTTTCTACTGGAGCAGGGGCTGGTCCACCGTATTAATGGGCTGAATGCATTTATCGGCTGTCCCTCGCCAGAAAAAAAACATCAAAGTCATTTCCTGATTTGTCGCCTGTGCGATACGGCTGTTGAGCTGGATAACAACAAACTGACGCAGGATATCCAGTCGTCTGCCAAAGACGCTGGCTTCGTTGTGGAAACCCACTCCCTGGAAGTCATGGGTGTTTGCCCGGCGTGTACAGGCAAGGCGCACAAGGAAGGGCGTGCATCGTGAGCGCCCCCTTGATCAGTGCACGCGGCGTCGGCGTTCGGCGGGGTGAACGTTATCTGGTGAAGAATGCGGATCTCACACTCGAAGCCGGAAAGATCCTCACCTTGATCGGCCCCAATGGCGCAGGCAAAACCACGCTGGTACGCAGCGTATTGGGTTTAATCAGGATTGATGAGGGCGTTATCGAGCGTCGCGCTGATCTGCGCATCGGCTACATGCCGCAACGCCTGCATATTGATGCAAGTCTTCCGTTAACCGTGGCTCGCTTTCTTGCTTTAGGCGGTGTTCCCAGAGTTGAGCTACAGGACATCTTACAGCTGACCGGTATTGCACATTTGCAACAAACAACGATGCAATCGCTTTCGGGCGGCGAAACACAGCGGGTGCTATTGGCTCGTGCGCTATTGCGCGATCCACAGCTATTGGTATTGGACGAGCCGGTCCAGGGCGTCGATGTAACCGGACAATCGGCGCTATATGGATTAATTAATGAAATACGCAAGCGCCGTCAATGCGGCGTGCTGTTGGTATCCCACGATCTGCACCTGGTCATGGCCACCACCGACACTGTCGTGTGCCTGAACCAGCATGTGTGTTGTCATGGTCACCCGGAAAAGGTGACCAGCGATCCAGCTTATCTGGCGCTGTTCGGCGATATACCAAAGCCCCAGGTAGCGATTTATACGCATCATCACGATCATCAGCATGATGCGCACGGCAATATTATTTCCCACCGCCACGGTGCTGATTGTGAGCACGATCATCATGCCTGATTTTTTACTTTATGCATTGTTGTCCGGTCTTGGCGTGGCACTGGTGGCGGGGCCTTTAGGGTCATTTGCCGTATGGCGACGTATGGCTTATTTCGGCGATACCCTGGCGCATTCGGCACTCCTCGGCGTCACCTTTGGTTTTTTACTGGATATCAATTTAAACCTGGCGGTGGCAGTGGGATGCTTATTGCTGGCGTTGATATTGGTGGCCTTACAACAAAACCGGTTTCTGGCAACCGATACATTATTGGGCATCCTGTCCCACTCAACCCTGGCGCTCGGTCTTGTGACGGTGAGTTTGTTCAGCGAAAGCCGTATCGATCTATTGTCCTATTTATTTGGCGATATTCTCTCAGCCAATCTCACCGACGTCGTTACCGTTTGGCTAGTTGCTCTCGCCGTGTTAGCCGCACTCATGTGGCTATGGCGGGCGTTGCTCGCCATTACGGTTCATGAGGAATTGGCTCAGGTTGAAGGTGTGCCGGTAACCGCCGTGCGCACGGCGCTGATGTTGCTGATGGCATTAGTTATTGCGATTGCCATGAAAGTTGTGGGGGTACTGTTGATTACTGCAC
>DATJLH010000131.1:0-20178 GCA_035490615.1 Cellvibrio sp. | reverse complement strand
CAAATGCGCGGTAAACCCTCAGCCGATTTTTGAGATGGCTTCCGGAAGCATTTACGCCGGTAGCGTCTGCCAGAGTTCTTTTTGTAGTTGTTGAATATTCTTTCCGCCGGTTTCCATCAGCCACTTCACTAACGCCGTTGACACATCGGGGTAGGGGATAGGGTCCGGCTTGGGCAAGGGTAACCACTTGCCAATGGCTTCAATACTCAGCTCTTTTGTCACCGACGCATAACCCAATTTTTGCAGCGCCAGCGCGTTGGATTTTTGCTCCATCTGCCCGGCAACTGGCTGCGTCAGAATTTTTTTCCCCAATTGCAAAGCCTCACTGGGCAATTCAAAACCGGTACTGCAAATCACCCCTTCGCAGCGGTGTAAATCCTGTTGAAAGCCTTCGCGTGAAAAGGGGCGCACATGAATGTGGCCTTCATCAAAGGCTTCCGGCACCGGTTGATACACGTAAAAATGATAATCAGGAAATGCGCGCAATTGCGGCATGATATCCGGCAGGCCGGCAAAAGGCAGATACACCAGGTAATGCCCCGGTGTAAATTCATTGGAATACTGGGATGGCTCAACCAGTGGCGGTAGGATCGGTTGGTTAAAGTGATGCCAGTGCAAACCAATCGGCAAGGTTACCGGCGCAAAGTTACGCATAAACCATTCGACAAAAATATTACCGCCGTGCTTGGGAATATCGTAAAAGAACGCGTTCTGATGGGAGATGCCGATGACATGCTTGCCGGCGCGTTTGGCAGCCCAGGCAGACACCGGCTCGAAATCATTGATAATAAAATCGTAACCTTCCACGTCAACTTTTTTGACGTCCTGATACAGTCGCCAGAGGTTACTGGTCAGCGCCGTTTTAACGTAAAGGATTTTTCCGCTTTGCGTGGCGAAGGTCAGCCCGCGATACACCTGGTAATCGCCGAAGGCTTCCATATCAAAAAATTTTTCTTTCGGTCTTCCTGAAAAAACCCAGTCGACCTGGGCTCCTGCGGCGGCCAAGGCTTTGGCCATGATTCTTGCGCGTGTTAAATGTCCGTTACCCGTGCCCTGAACGCCGTACAATATTCTCATAGTCCTACCAAAAGCGAATGAATATAAATCCCCAGAAACGCACAACCGGTTCCCAGGAGCGCGCCGGCTGCAATATCACTGGGGTAGTGCACACCGAGCAATACGCGGCTTGCGCCCACGAGGCTCGCCCACAGGTACACCGGAATAGCCACTAACGGATACAAGTGAGCAAACAAACAGGCAAATAAAAACGCAGCCGCCGTATGGCCGGAAGGAAAACTGAATTGATCGGAAGGTGTAATCCAGGCTTCGTAAAAATCGATCTTCATCGCCGGGCGATCACGCTTGATCACATTTTTCAGCAACAAATACAGACTAACATCCAGGCCATAAGCAATCAGACCCGCCCAGAAGAAAATCGCTCCGTGAACCGGTTCGAGCAGCAGCAATGCCAATGCAACAACAAGATACAAATGGCCGTCACCAGTGTGGGAAATCCAGCGAATGGATTTGCGATACGGAAACCGTTTGGTGACGTGCAGCCAGAGAAAAGCCAAGGTATCAATGTGGTGGACTCTTTGCAAAAAAGCATTCATAGTTTCACCGCCTTTATGACCGGTTAATTTCTACCCCGTCAGAGATACCACCAGATTATGAAACTTATGTTACACGTCGGTCTTTTCCCCGCCATTTACACCATCGGAGCACAATGACTTATGTCCAAACCTGGTAAAACCGGTATTGCCCGCGTAATTGATGCGTTTGGTTATTCCATGAAAGGCCTGGCCGCCGCCTGGCGTTTTGAAGCGGCCTTTCGGCAAGAAGTCAGCCTCGCTATCATCATGATTCCCGCCGCCTTCTGGCTCGCCACCAATCACATTGAATTGATCCTGCTGATCTCCAGCGTCTTCTGGGTATTGATGGCAGAACTCGCCAACTCCTCCGTCGAAGCCGTGGTTGACCGCACTGGCCACGAACGCCACGAACTCTCCGGCCGCGCAAAAGACATCGGCTCAGCGCTGGTGTTTACCAGCTTGATATTGTTGGGCATTGTCTGGGGTGTTATTGCCGTCAATCGTTTTCATGGAGCCTTTTAGTGTCTGCGTTGGCGAAGGCTGCACACTAAAATAACGCGCCTGCTCTCCGGTAATGCTGTAGCCCGAATTGTTACCAATTTGCTACAGCATGGTCTATTCTGATTATTCTTACGATCTGGCGATTGTTGCTGAAGCATCAGCAAAAGAATAAACCGGAAGGACTTAACAGGTGAAGCCAAGGAATTTTTTTGGCAGCAAAAATTGAATGAATATTATCATTAGGTGCTGTTTGCGAAATTGCAAGGTTTTCAAGTTTTTACGTAGATGGAAACTATTTAATAACCAGATTTTTAACCTGGCGACTCTGTGTTTTTTAAAGTGCTTTTCGAAAAGTTTTATTTTTATACCAAAAAGTGAATTGAAATTACGGGTTCACTTTAAACAGCAGCAGGATCACATCTAAAATAAGCAATCGCATTAACTCAAGCAAAAAGTCACTCACCATATTCCACCATTCAACCCCTCGCCCAAACGCCAAATGCGCATATACTTTTAAAACCATCTTTTCGGAACCCGCAGGAGGTTTCGTCATGCCAACGCCTAACCATGAGCAGCTTCTTGATGATCACCAGCCAGCCGCGGTGCGTGCCCGGCTCGCTGCGCCGGTAAAGGCATCGACGCTTCCGGATGCGGTACTGGGGGGCATTGATGGGTGTGTCACGACGTTTGCGGTGGTGTCGGGTGCTTTTGGTGCGGGTTTTTCGCCACAGGTGGCGCTGGTATTGGGCTTTGCCAATTTGCTCGCCGATGGTTTCAGTATGGCGGTAAGTAATTACGAGGCTGGCCAGGCGCAACTGGCGCAGATTGCTAGCGTGGAGCGTACCGAGCGCGAGCATATTGCCCTGGTGCCTGATGGTGAACGCGAGGAGCTTCGCCAGTTGTTTCGCGCAAAAGGGTTCGAGGGCGAGTTGCTTGAACAAGTGGTTGATGCATTGAGTCGCGATCCTGATGTGTGGGTCGCGACCATGCTGCGGGAGGAGTATGGTCTGTCGGCTGTCGGGCTTAGTCCCTTCCGTTCCGCGTTGGCGACCTTTGTTGCTTTTCTTGCGGTGGGTACCTTGCCGTTGCTGCCTTATGCCATGCCCGGCCTGGGTATCACGACCCAGTTCCTGGCCAGCCTTGGTTTGGCCGGTGGTGTATTTTTGGGTATCGGTATGCTGAAAAGCGCGGTATATGGTTTACCGGCCTGGCGTTCGGGATTGCGGACGCTGCTGATGGGCACGGCAGCAGCGGGGTTGGCTTTTGGTACGGGTTTTTTTGTGGAAGGCTTACTCGGCACTTAGCCTTTGCGTTTGGCTAGATAATAAATACTGTACCCGCGACGATAAACCGCGTCACTTTCCAGCCGCTCTCCCTTCATGCCCCACAGCCCCTCTACCGTAAAACCCACAGCATTTAATTGCGCAATCTGTTTTTTGCCGCTGATGTAATAGGTCAGCATGTTGTAGTCATGGGCGCGGTCGTTGAGGATGGCGTAGTCGTCGGTCCGGATTTGTCGGGCGCGGTGTCTGGCCGAATTGATGATGCCTTTCACGTAGCTGATAACCCGTCGCGCCATGCGGCGTGGGTGCAATGAAAGGGGCAGGTTTTTCCAGTGATACGCGGGGTAAACCTTGCTGTCGCGGTTGTGGGTAGAAAAGATAAAAAAGCCGTTGGGTTTCAGTACGCGGTGAATCTCGTGCAGGATTTTCAGTCGATCCGCATGGGAAACGTAATCAATGCCGTTGTAGGAAAACCACACCATGTCAAAACGGGCGGACGCGTAGGCGGACAGGTCGCGGGCATCCTGTTGATGCAGGCTCAGGTGGGGAAAGCGGGTGGTGGCGATATCAATCATCGCCTGGGAATAGTCGATGCCCACATAGTCTTTGCATGCGCCCGCTAAAAACGTTGTGGTTCGGCCTGCGCCGATACCAATATCGAGCAGCGAGGCGTGGGGAATCCTGTCGGCAAGCGCATTCAGGATGGCACTTTCCGCCGGGACCGGTGTGTGTTCGCGGGCATATTCGAGCGCGATATCGCGGGTGAACCAGATTTGTTGATTGGTATCGCGTTGACGGGTATCGGGAATATGTTTGTTCATAGCCTGGCCTGGTAGGGGTAACAACACCCGTGCATCTCATTGCTGATGCTCGGCTAAGCCGGCTGGTCCTTTTTAAAGCGGGTCGCGAATAAGTGTTGTGGAGCTTAGCAGTTGCGGCACTGTTTACTTGGTTACTTACTGCACAATAGGGTTAATTTTGGTTAAGTATGTTGGGGGAGCGGCCCGGAAATTATGATTTAGAAATTGTCAGATGCGGCTTTTTCGGGTAATTTATTGTCAATTTATAATATTTATATGGCTAGTATGTTATGTCCGGTAAGTTCTCCGTTAATGATCATCCGCACCGCCGTTTTAATCCCCTGACCGGTGAATGGTTGCTGGTATCGCCCCACCGTACCAAGCGGCCCTGGCAAGGGCAGCAGGAGTTGAATCAGTGGCCCGATAGCCCTGCCCATGATCCGGCGTGTTATCTCTGCCCCGGCAACGCGCGGGTGGGCGGCGAAGTCAATCCTGACTATGCCACCACCTTTGTCTTTACCAACGACTTTGCGGCCTTGATGCCCGAGGTGCCTGACGCGCCGGCGGTTGATGATCCGTTGTTCCAGTTGCAGGCCGAGCGGGGTACCAGCCGGGTGATCTGCTTTTCACCGGATCACAGCAAAACCTTGCCCTTGTTGAACGATGACGAGATGCAGGCCGTTATTACCACCTGGATGGCGCAAACCGCCGAGTTGGGTAAAACCTATGCTTCGGTGCAGGTATTTGAAAACAAAGGCGTGGTGATGGGTTGTTCCAATCCGCATCCCCACGGCCAGGTGTGGGCACAGAATCATTTGCCGACCCTGGTGCACAAAGCCGACCTTAACCAGCGCGCTTATTTTGCGCGGCACGGGCAGCCGATGCTGCTCGATTATGCGCACAAGGAAGCGCAAAAGGGCGAGCGGGTGGTGGTAGAGAATCAGGATTGGTTGGTGGTGGTGCCGTTTTGGGCCGCCTGGCCGTTTGAGACTCTGGTGTTACCCAAAGCGGCGTGCCCGCGTATCACGGATTTTACCGCGGGGCAGCAGCAGAGCTTGAGCGTGATCCTGCGCGATCTCACCGCACGTTACGATAATTTATTTGAATGTTCATTTCCCTATTCCATGGGTTGGCACGGCGCACCGTTTAATGGTGATGATCCAACACCCTGGCAAGTACACGCGCATTTTTTCCCGCCGTTGTTGCGCAGTGCAACGGTGCGCAAGTTTATGGTGGGGTACGAAATGCTGGCTGAACCCCAGCGCGATTTATCTCCGGAGCAGGCCGCTGAGCGCTTGCGCCAGCAAAGTCCTGTTCATTTTCGCTTGAGGTAGTTGTTTGTGAATGCTTTGACATCCGCTGTTGTAAAAGAATTATTTCAGGCGCGTTTTGCAGTGGTGCCCGATGTGGTTGCCAGTGCACCCGGTCGTGTCAATTTGATTGGCGAGCACACGGATTACAACGATGGTTTTGTGTTGCCCGCCGCGATCAATTACCACACCTGGGTGGCGGCGGCTGCGCGGGATGATCGCGAACTGCACATCATCGCCCACGACTTTTCTGACCAGATCGTTCGTTTTCATCTGGATGACGACATGCAGCGCGACACGGTGATGCCCTGGTCCAATTACGTGCGCGGTGTGGTGCAACAATTGCGCAAAAAAGATTTCCGGCTGCGCGGCGGCAATATTTTTATTACCGGCAATGTGCCTGCCGGTGCTGGCCTGAGCAGCTCTGCATCCCTGGAGATGGCATTGATTCGCGCGCTCACGGCATTGAGTAACGAACACGTGGAGCCCAAAGCAGCGGCCTTGATGGGGCAGGCGGCGGAGAATGAATTTGTAGGGTGTAATTGCGGCATCATGGATCAGTTGATTTCCGCCTGCGGCCAGGCCGACAGTGCGCTGCTGATTGACTGCCGCGACCTCAGCACCCGCGCCGTATCCATCCCCCCGGACTGGGATATTCTGATTGTTCATTCCGGGGTCAAACGCGGTTTGGTGGAAAGTGAATACAACCAGCGCCGGGAACAATGCGAAGCGGCGGCGCGCTATTTTAACCAGCGCAGTTTGCGTGATGTTTCGCTAGCGCATTTGGTGGCTGCGGAATCCGCGTTAGAGCCGCTGCTGTTTAAACGCGCGCGCCATGTGTTGACGGAAAATGCGCGCACGCTGGTGGCCGCTGAATCCTTGATGAAAGGCGATATGGGAAGCTTGTCACGGGTGATGGCTGAGTCTCACGCCTCAATGCGTGATGATTTCAATATCACCGTGCCGGCCATCGATACACTGGTGGATATTCTTGCGACCGCCGGCCAGGGGTTAGCGGGGGTGCGGATGACCGGTGGTGGTTTTGGTGGCTGTGTTGTTGCCATAGCACCCCATGCCATCATTCCCGTGTTGATGGCAGCGGTTGAGGACCATTATCAGCAGGAAACCGGCTGTGAACCCACACTGATTTCTGCCAAGGCCAGCGCCGGGGCGTTTGCCTGAGCCAGTATGTTAGTGGCGCCGTTGCGGGTCCGGCTGGCCGATAAAGGCGTAGTAGTCCTGCTCCAATGTCCGCCCGCGATTGCGGCGCTCGGTCGATTTACGGCGTTTGCGGTGATACAGGTCAAGAGGCATGTCCTTACAGGGGTCGCGATCCAAACGACGATCCATACCGCGCCGCCGATCAATAAAAAATTTGTGTTCGCTCATGCTCTTAGGTCTGGTTGGTTTAACAGGTCAGGGTAGTTCCTTGCTCCAGGTCAACAAAGTGTAGCCGGTTAAAGGTAAAATGCCGGGAAATTTTGTGACCCATGTCGGAGTTCCAGCGATGAAACCTGTCGAGAGCCAGATCCGCGCCAAGTTGAGCGCGGCCTTTCAGCCCATCCATCTGGATGTTATCAACGAAAGCCATATGCACAGCGTGCCGCCCGGTTCAGAAAGCCACTTCAAGGTGGTCCTGGTGTCGGCGGATTTTGTGGGTAAGCGCCAGGTACAGCGCCATCAATCCATCTACGCCAAACTGGCGGATGAATTGGAGGCCGGTGTCCATGCCCTGGCGTTGCACACCTACAGCCCGGAGGAATGGCTGGCCAACCAGGCTGTTCCCGATTCGCCCCAGTGCCTGGGTGGTAGCAAGCACGGGTAAGTTGCCTCTGGCTGTACAAAAATCAAGCGTCTATAATGCGCGCCCTGCATAACCCCTGTCTTATTGAAAGTGAAGACCTATGAGTTCAATCGTTGTTGCTGCCCTGTATAAGTTTGTTGCGTTACCCGACTACCAAACCATCGCCCCGCGCCTGAAAGACCGCTGTGATCAACTGGGTTTGAAAGGGACCCTGTTGCTGGCGGAAGAGGGGATTAACGGTACGGTTGCCGGCACGCGCGAGGGCATTGATGGCTTGCTCGATTACCTGAAAAGTGATTCGCGCCTGAGCGACCTGTCGCACAAGGAGTCCTACTACGAAGGTATGCCGTTTTACCGCATGAAGGTGAAGCTCAAGAAAGAAATCGTAACCATGGGCGTTAACGGCATAGATCCGCAAAAAATTGTCGGCACCTACGTCAAACCCAAAGACTGGAATGCCTTGATCAGCGATCCGGACGTGGTGGTGGTGGATACCCGCAACCATTACGAATATTCCATCGGTACCTTTGCCGGCGCGATTGATCCCAAAACCGAAACCTTTCGCCAGTTTCCGGAATTTGTAGCCAAAAACCTTGACCCGAGTAAGCACAAAAAAGTCGCCATGTTCTGCACCGGTGGTATTCGCTGCGAAAAATCCACGGCGTATTTGAAAGAGCAGGGGTTTGATGAGGTGTATCACCTGGAAGGCGGCATCCTGAAATACCTGGAGGAAGTTCCGGAAGAGGAGAGCCTGTGGCGCGGTGAGTGCTTCGTGTTTGATAACCGCGTGGCAGTGAATCACAGCCTGCAGAAGGGCATCTACGATCAATGTCACGGCTGCCGCCATCCCATTACGGAAGACGACAAATTGTCGGCACAATACATTCCCGGCGTCAGCTGCCCGCGTTGCTACGACCAACTGACAGCGGAGCAAAAGCAGCGCTTTACCGAGCGACAAAAGCAAATTGAGCTGGCCAAGCAGCGCAATGAATTGCACATCGGCGCCTTGCCACCCGAGCGGCAAAAGCGCGCGGCAGGTTCTGGCAAGCCATAAATGAGTAGAGTTCGATGCCATTTATAGATTGATGGCTTCGCGGTCGCCGATGCATGTGGTTTAATGCCGGCTTCATCGCAATCATGCAGAGATTTTTATGGACTTTGATGCTTGGGAGGCAGACCTTGCTGCCGGTACAGCGACTCATGCGAGTGGCTTTGTATTGAAAATCGAAGGTAACCCGCGTAATCCTTCCTCGGTTGATCCGGGGAAATTTCCCCCCGACTTGAGTTTTGCTGACCAGGCGCGACTGCTGCGCTGCGGGATGGAGTTTTTAGCCAAAGCCGCATCGGACAATGGGGCAACGCATTACAGCAGCAAGAGCGGTTATGCGCGAGAAGATGATCCGCGTATGGCGGCCATCAAGGCGCGTGAAGCGGAAGCCAAGCGTTACGCCGAGCGCACAGATAAACCCAAGCGGTCAGTCCTGTCCCTGAAAAAAAGCAGTTGATGTGACAGACAATAAAAAACGGCGCACCCCGCGAGGGATGCGCCGTTTTTTTTATTAGGGGATTACAGCAGTCCGCGCAATTGCAGATCGGTGCGGTGGGCGTCCATCAACCGGAACATCAACTCAAACTTTTGTCCCGCCAATTCGGTGAGCTGATGGGTATCTTCAGCCGCATTCTTGGGACGATAAATCAATGCATAAAGTTCTTTGGAGAGTGAGTCCATCGCGGTAAACAACTCCTCGGTGGTCTCCTTCGTGCGGAACACCCGGCCTTGTTTGGTCATATCCAGGTACTTGTCACACTCCTGCAGCCATTCCTTGCGTTGCTCAATAAAGTTGCGAATATTCTTGATGCCGCCCCGATGGCCGCTGCTCAGGCGCTCTTCACGATACTTTTGCAGGCTTTTACGGGAATTCACCAGGAAGTCCACAGAGGTGGTCTTGCAGTATTTGGAGTCCAGGTAGGCTGGAAACTTAATATCATGCTCCGCCATGACTTTGTCACGCATACAGGTTTCGTCGCATGCAAAAGCAAAGGGTGCAATCAGAACAAGGTACAAAGAAAGCAGTGTTTTTTTCATAGTAGGGTCGCCGAATATATTAGTTATTGGTATTTCAAGGTTCCAACGCCTATGTGTGATATAGATCACTTTGGTTGGCGCGTCAAGCTTCGGCTATAAAAATCACTTTATTAATAATAATCTGATTGGTTTTCCCCAATTCTTATAGTGGAAAGCGTAATAATGCGCCGCATCAAGCGGCGCTTAAGCCATCACATCAGCCGAAAAAGCCGAGCGGATTTTTGCTGATCGCTACGCTGACAATATAAAGGAATACCGCCATCGCCATGATCCAGCTGCATTTGCGTACCATTGGGTTGGGATTTTTAAACGCGATAATCCCCAGCACGATATACACCACCAGCAGGACGATCTTGGCCATCAGCCACGGATGATCGCCCGGGGAATAGCGCAACACACCGGCGAGCGCAAAGGCGCTTAGCAGCAACAGGGTATCGATAATGTGTGGCAGAATTTTGACCAGTTTTTTGTGCAGCCAGGGCGATTGCCGCCACATCCAGATACCGCGAATAAAAAAGCCCAGGAATGAAAGGGCAGCCATGGTCATATGGATATGTTTAAGCATCAGATACATGAGTGGGTTTCCGTTTTATGGTTGTTATGCAGGGTAAGGTTATCAGTGATTCCCGATATTCAGGGCTTTGGTGACCAATTGCAACATCGCGTCCGACAGGGGTAAGCGCAAGGCGGCTTCATGTCCTGCGGGCGACATCTTGTTCCAGGTTTTGCGAATGATATCGATGAGTTTTTCTTCGTCGTGTTTGGCTGCAAATTCTTCGAGGTAATACTCCAGAAACACCAGGCAGATCACGTCCTCCAATGCCTGCACCTCGTCATCGCGTTTTAAACCGCGCTTCAGCAACAGATCCTTGACCCGTTGGATATCAGCGTCGTCATAGCCGTTGTTGCGCATGATGACGGCTGCGGTTTCACCGTGGAATTGCGCCAGGTCGCTACGCCAGCGTTTATAGCCCTGGCGATCCATGGGGTAATCGCTGCGCGGAATTTTCCAGCGGCAAATGTGCTGGCAGCGGGCGGCCAGTTGCAGGGTGATGGAAGCATTCGGACAAAAGCGCGCGAGTTGTTCGCTCATCCGCACGCCGTAAATCCATTCTTTGGGAACGGCCTTGCCATTGACGAGCTCGTGATTCGGGTCTTGCTGGTTGGCTGTATCAAAATCAGCCAGGGTAGCCTGGAGTTGTTCGGCTGGGGTCATGGAAGTCCTTAATCATTATTCGGTGCCGTTGGCGATACGGCGCAGTTCGTCGACATCATTGATCATGATGTCCTTGCGATTGACCTCAAGGATGCCTTGCTTTTGCAAGCGGGTAAAGACGCGGCTGACAGTTTCAATGGTCAGTCCAAGGAAGTTGCCGATATCGGTACGCGACATCGGTAGGGAAAACGAGGTGGCCGATAAACGGCGTCGCTGGTTGCGCGTGGAGATACTGAGCAGCAGGGTGGCGATGCGTTGCTCCGCTACGCTTTTACTCAGCAAGGTAATAATTTGCTGATCGTGATTAATCTCCCGGCTCATCAGTTGAAAAAGATAGCGTTGCAGGGAGGGAATCCTCGTACTCAATTCTTCCACGCGATGAAACGGGATCTCACAGATGGACGCGGTTTCCAGGGCGATGACGGAATTGGTGTAGCGCTCGTCCGCCAAACCTTCCATGCCCACGACTTCGCCAGGTAAATAAAAACCGGTGACCTGTTCTTCGCCGTGGTCACTCAACGTAATGGCCTTTACCGCGCCCGATCGAATGGCAAACAGGGAAAGGAAACGATCATTGGCGCGATACAGGTATTCACCTTTTTGCAAAGGTTTACTGCGCTGGACAATGTCGTTCAGGCGGTCGATATCATCGATATGGAGACTGATAGGCAGGCACAAGGTATTGAGACGGCAATTACTACAGGAAACTCTTTTGTCATGCGCGCAATGTGGAGCGGTGTGAGAGGAATCTACGACGTGGACGTGGATCATGGCGAAACCCTCCATGCGGACGTGGCCTGCGAATGCACCTAATTGTTGCAGTTTTGATAGATTCGGTAAATAGCTATGCCGTGCTTCCCTATGGCTTATCGCATAGATTTGCGTCGCGCATGGGTAAAAATGCGACAAATTGCTGTGCCCTTGTGTGGTCCCGCGATGCTCGGTGTGCAGGCTAACGCATCCTAATAAAGGGGGCTTTACTTGAGCTTTAAGTCGGGTATATAGTGCCTCGGCTGGCAAACATGCAGCATTATTTATGGTACATCGTTGTTCTAGCAGTACATCTATTAGCAACCTCGTTTTGTTCTTCATAAGTAAGATGTGATCAGTCAGCACAGATGCCAAGGTGGCAATTTTTAATTTACTCAGAGCATTGAGGTTTTTTATGTCTAAAAGTACTGGTACTGTTAAGTGGTTCAACGAGTCTAAAGGTTTCGGTTTCATCGAGAGCGATGCTGGTCAGGACGTTTTTGTTCACTACAGCGCTATCAGCGGTTCGGGTTTCAAAACCCTGGCTGAAGGTCAGAAAGTAGAGTTCGACGTTAAGCAAGGCCAAAAAGGCCCGCAAGCTGAAAACGTAATCGGTCTCTAAGTTGTACGACTGATGTACTCAAAGCCGCATGTTGATGCGGCTTTGTTGTTTCTGCGGCAAGGTTTTTCTCGGCGGCATCACACGGTTATTCGGATGATTCCTCGGCAGGCTTTGTCAGTTTTATCAGATACATGCTTGGCCATTTTTTACCTGTTACCCACATCCCGCCGCGCTCCGCATCATAGGCGATCCCGTTTAATACGCTCTCGCTGGAGTCGATGTCCACTTGTGCGGTGAGGGCTGTGAGATCCAGTGAGCCGACCACACGTCCCGTTGCTGGATCAATCTGCACCAAACGATTCTCATGCCAGATATTGGCCCACACATACCCCGCAATAAATTCCAGCTCATTTAATCTTTGGACCGGCCGCCCCGATTCCTGCACATCAAGGGTCTTTTGCAGACTAAAATCTTCTGGGGAATGAAAGTACAGGTGTTCACTGCCATCGCTGCGGATCAATTGTTTGCCGTTGTGTGTCAGCCCCCAGCCTTCGCCGCTGTAACGCCAGCGATCAATGACCGCGAAGGTGGTGCGGTCGTAAACGAACACCGTTCCTTCCTGCCAGGTGAGCAGATACAGTTTGTCATCGAGTAACGCCAGGCCCTCGGCAAAATAGCGATCCGGTAGTTTGTCTTTTTGGGTGAAGTTGGCGGTGAGTTGGGCCCATTTGTTGGTCGACTCTTCGCGTGGATAACTGACCAGCATGGACTGGCCATACAGGCCGCTGCTTTCGTAGAAGGTATTGCCATCCAACACCAGCCCTTGCGTGAACAGGGCGGGTTTGTGTGAGCGTTGGGCCAGTATCTGGTAATCAAAATGAACCACATCGGGTGTATGTGATACCGTGGCCCCGGCATTAGCCATCAGTGGCCCGCTCAGGCAAAATAGCCAGCAAAACAAGAAGATGTTTTTCACGGTGTAATCAACCTTTTATGCGCTTATTCGGCGCTTATTGTGACAGGGAAACCCTCAGAGTAAAACGTATGCAGAAAATCCAGGCGTTTCGCGATTATTTAAGACAGCGCACCGGAGTCCAGCGGCTTCAATCCTTTATCGGTTTTACGTTACTCGGCGGCTTTATGGTGGTGCTGCCGTTTGTGATTTTCCTGTTCCTGCTGGAATGGTTGTTTAACTTTATCACCGGGATCATCAGCCCCTTGAGTGGCTGGCTGGTGAGTATCACACCCTTGGCCAAATACATGGCGGATATCCTCGCCATCATTATTGTGCTGAGCACCTTCTTTGTGATCGGCCTGTTAATTAAAACCAACGTGGGGCGTTTATTACACCAGCGTATGGATGCCTGGTTGACCAAGCTCGCGCCGGGCTACAAAACCATTCGGGAAATTATTTCGCAATTGTTAGGGGGCGAGAGTAATGCCTCCTTGTTAAAAGGGCAGGTGTGTCGTGCGTATATCATGGGGCGCGCGGCAGGGGTGTCGGTGACCGGTATCGTCACGGCGATTCATGAGAATGGTGACTACACGGTGTATGTAGCAACCGCCCCGATTCCTACCTCGGGTTTTGTTTACCATTTGTCGCCAGATTGCGTGGACCTGTTGCCGCATATCAGTGTCGAGGCGGCCATGCGTACCGTTATTGCGTGTGGCAGTGGATCACAGATTTTGTCTGAGCCGCCGCCACCGCCGGTAAATAAACCTTTACCGGTTGATGGGCCGTAACGAAAATTATCAGTCAGTGGTCTTGATCTTTGGATTTGCGCGGCGTGGATTTTTTAGCGCTGGCTTTTTTACTGCCGGCAGATTTTTTGACGGATTTTTTCCCGCTTGGGTCGGGTTTGGGTTCCGCTAATTCTTCACCGCGCTCGCTGGCTTGCACGTAGGCAATGGCACTTTGCACGGCGATCTTGACTTTATGTTCAATCTCCAGCATTTCCTGGGGCGACATAAAAAATGTCATATCCACATCGTGGCGAATATAGCGCGGGGGCAGGCGATTCAGTGCTACGCAGGCCACGTCCGCCAGAAATTCACGGTCCCCCTTTTGCACTCGCTCGCTGGTTGCGCTGATTTCCTGCAATACCAGCCGCTCATAATAGTTATGGATAAAATCCACATCGTCATCAAGGTGGTAGTGGCGATTACCGGTCGTCAGCATGGGAGGCTCCTTGTGAATAAACCTATCCCAAAAGTATAGCCCTAAATCTCCAGCACGCATTACCCGTAGGTCGGATTAGGCAAAGCCGTAATCCGACACCTATCACTATCGGACACCTCAAACTTTGTTGCGCACCAGATCCCGGATCAAAAACCGCCCCGGATTCAACGCCTGCGCAAGCTCCCGGCTGACCGGCAATACCTCGTGGCAGATGTGCGCCGCCAGTAATTCTGCACCCAGAGGCGTATATGCCAAGCCCCGTGACCCGTGGCCGACATTGATATACAACCCCGGATAATAACAGCCGGGCCGGTCAATTCTCGCCTTGGCGTTTTTACGCAGCGGCGCGAAATCTGTGAGGAATTTTTCCCGCTCGGGTACCGGACCAATCAGCGGCAAATAATCCGGCGTAGTGCAACGAAAAGCCACGCGGCCATTCAGTGTTTGCTCGTCGAGCTCGGCAAAGGCGTCTGCCAGGGCGGGCGTTGTTTTGCGCAAGTTGTGCATATTGGTGAGATGATCTTCTGCGCGCAGTGCCGAGGATTTTTCCTTTAAATTAAAAGTCGCACCCGTGCAATGAAACCAACCCTGTTCGGTTGCGTAAGCCGGGCCGATATAACCTTCTCCGCACAGGACGGTTTTCAGTGATTGACTCGCATCGGTAGCGGGCAGATAACTGACTTGCCCGCGAATGGATTTGATCGGCAGGTGGGCAGCCTGCTCAAATGCGCGCGCATCCCGCGCGTTGGCAATAATGACGGTGGATGCCGATAGAGTCGTCTGCCCGGACACATCGCACAGGGACCAGCCGTCGAGTTGCTGCTGGAGTGACATCACCAGCGTGTTGCACGTCACCTGGATATTGGGATGCTGAACTAACGCTTTGCACAGTAGATGCGGATTGATCCAGCCGGCAGAGGGAAAATAAAGTCCACCACAAGCGACTGGAACACCGGCCAGTTCGCTCGCCTGCTGTGCATCCACAAAACGAACCAGATCGTTTGCGTAGCCAAACTGTTCCCGCAATAACTGATGCAGTTTTTCTTCTGCCGCATCGTGAGCCAATTGCAGCACGCCGGATGCCTGCGCAATTAATCCTTGCGCTTTATCAGTTTGATTCCAGAACCTACGGTAGTGGTTTAACGCAAATTGCAAACTGGTGAGATTAAAATGCGCGAGTGATTCCTGTTTGGGCGATAGCTTGGCATAGAGCACCCCTTGCGGATTGCCCGACGCTTCCTCTGCCAATTGTTCATGGCGTTCCAGCAAATGCACTTGCCAGCCTCGTTCTGCCAGAGCGCGCGCCGTATGGCAACCAGCCAGGCCGCCGCCGATGACAAGTGCATGGCGTTGCAAGGGCAGCGGGTTCAGATTAACGGCCCAAGGTGCGGGGGCGTAGCGGGGCGGTTTAATAGCATCATTGGCGGATTGCGCGAGCGCGGCTGCCTCTTCAACGCGCGCTGCAACCATCTCCCGCTTGCGGCCAAAGCCCGGCACTTTTTTTACAGTGAAACCCGCCCGCCGCAAACCCTGCTTAACAATTCCCGCTGCACTAAACGTCGCTGCCGTTGTGCCGGGGTGACTTAACTGACCGATCACATCAAACAGTACATCGCTCCACATCTGCGGATTTTTTGCCGGCGCGAAACCGTCCAGAAACCAGGCATCAATTTTGGCGCAGGCGCGGGAGAATAACGGATGAGGACTGCCAAGCAATTGTGTAAAACCGGTCGCCGCATCATCAATGATCAGCGTGAGATGGATACGACCGTGTTGGAACCTCAGGCGATGAAAACCGGTGCCGATAAATTCAGGGTATTGGGTGAGTAATTGCTGAGAGAAATCATCCAGCTCAGGCCACAACGCCAGCGCGCGTGCTAAATCCATCTTGTTCAGCGGAAATTTTTCCACGCTGACAACATGCAACTGCGCATCGGGCGGTGCCAGCTGATTCCAGAGTTGCCAGGCAGCTAGAAAATTTAACCCGGAACCAAAACCGGTTTCGCCAATAACAAAGGTGTCCGCCGCGCCCAAGGCTGGCCAGCGTTCTGTTAGATGGTTATGCAGTAAAAATACATGTCGGGTTTCTTGCAAGCCGTTAGCACGGGAAAAATAAACATCCCCAAATTCCCGCGATAAGGGTTGCCCTTCGGCATCCCAATCCAATTGGGCGTGATGAACGCGCTCTGATCCTGTCACAAACCAAACTCATCAAGGATTTGTTCGCACCATTGTTGGATGCGCGCTTCAGATAAGGTGAACTCATTTTCTTCATCCAAAGCCAGCCCGACAAAGTACTGGCCATCCGGCGTTAATGCCTTGGACGCTTCAAATTCATAACCCGCGCGGGGCCAGTAACCGCAGGGCGTCGCACCGCGCGCAACCACTTTGCTATGCAGATAACCCATGGCATCCAGGAACCATTCGGGGTAGCCCACCTGGTCACCCAAGCCATAGAGCGCGACTTTTTTTCCTGAAAAATCCACCTCGTCAATGTCATCCCAGATATCTTCCCAATCTTCCTGTAACTCGCCGTAATCCCAGGTAGGAATGCCGAGAATAATAAAATCGTAAAACTGCGCGGTGATGATCGGTGTTGTACTGATATTAAATATATCCACGCGTGCTTCACCAAGCACCGCGCGAATTTTTTCACCGGCCATCTCGGTGTAGCAGGTTGAACTTCCGTAGAACAAACCAATGGGAGCACGACTCATAATTGCTTCGCCCAGTCTCTTATCCAGTCGATACTTTCTTCTTCAGCGTCCAGCCCTTCGCAGGCATCCAGCACCAACGGCTCGCCGATGCGCTGCGCACCCAGATCGGCAAAGGCTTCATCCAGCGCACGACCGCCTTCATTAAAGGTGGTGTAACTGCTGTCGCCCAGGTTGATGACACCGTAACGACGGCCTGCAATACGCGGGAAATCGCGCGTCAGTTGTAAATAAAGTGGCTGGATATTATCCGGCAGGTCGCCCGAGCCGGTATTGGAGGTGCAGACAAGCAGGATCTCATTCTCATCGCGCAGAATGTCACTGACATCCGCCTGGAAATTTACCGTCACCGTGTGCTGTAACTGACGCAATTCAGCCGCCACCGCCTCGGCTACCGTCTCCGCAGTACCCATGACGCTACCGACCAGAATCTGGATGGAAGCCATACGAAAAGCCTTTAACAAAAATCGGATGGGGCATGATAGTGGGTTTTGGTGGGATCGCAAACCGAAGGGCATTCAGGACCGAGCCGCATTCAAACGGCGCCACCGTACCCCAACTGCCGCCACGCCTCATACACCATTACTGCCACCGCATTGGATAAATTCATGCTGCGGCTGTTGGCCTGCATGGGGATGCGCAAGACCTGCTCTGGTGGTAATGACTCGCGGATGCTGGCGGGCAGGCCGCGTGTCTCTGGGCCGAACACCAAATAGTCGTTGTCGCGAAAGCGGGCGTCGCTGTGGGTCTGTGTACCTTTGGTGCTGAGCGCGAACAGGCGCTCCGGTTGGGCGCGGTCGAGGAAGTCCTGCCAGTGGCGGTAGCGCTTTACATCTTGCCATTCCGCGTAGTCCAGGCCGGCGCGGGTCAGGCGTTTGTCGTCCAGCTCAAACCCCAGCGGTTCGATTAAATGCAGGCCGCAGCCGGTATTCGCTGCTAATCTGATGATATTACCGGTGTTTGGTGGGATCTCAGGCTCAAATAAAACAATGTGGAGCATTTGGCAAAATTACCTATTCTGGTCTAAGGTTGTGTTAAGAGTTATTTTCGTGGCATTAATTATAACTAAAGGTTATTAGTCGAAGGATCTATTAAAAACATTCGGAAGTGGCGCATTATTCAACAATAAGCTATACATACCTTACCTAAAATAAACTTTGCCAGTGAGGCAATCTTGTTGAAGCTGTTCGGTGCAAAAACGCGTCAGAATGAGGTAATGGGTGTTGAGTTCGGCGCTGAAGGCGTAGCCTTCGCGCATATCCAGCGCTTCGCTACCCAGCAACCTCGGCTGGCCCATTGTGAATTTCTCCCCTGCAATGCTGATGATGACCGGGCGGAGATCCTTAAGAACCGCTTGGCTAAATTGGGACTGTCGCGCCTGCCGTGTCATCTCGTCCTGCCGCCAGCGGAATATAACCTTCTCTTGGGTGAAGCGCCAAAAGTGCCTGCTGAAGAACTGGCGGAGGCGTTACGTTGGCGCGTTAAAGACCTCATCACTTTTCCTGTTGCCGAGGCTGTTATCGATGCTTTCCTGTTGCCGGAAGACAGCGCGCGCGGCAATAACCGCATGGCGTATGCGGTGGTTACCCAGCGCAAACACATCGAAGCCTTGGTGGCCCAGGCACGCGCGGCGCAACTATCGCTGAAGGTGATTGATATTGCCGAGCTGGCGCTGCGTAATCTGGCGGAAGCCTGTTGTGATACACAGCGCGGCGTTGCGCTGGTGAAGTTGGGGCAGGGCGGCGGCAGCTTGCAGATTTTACGCAACGGTAATTTGTATCTCTCGCGTCAGTTTGCTTTAGCCTACAACGCCGGCTTGCTCGATGATTTGCCAGCCGAGGCACTGGTGTTGGAGTTGCAGCGCTCGCTGGATTATTTCGAGCGGCAGTTACGCCAGTCACCACCGAGTCATGTGTTTATCTGTGGTGAAAATGTCACAGAAGATAAATTGACAGCGGACATTAAAAACAGCTTACCCATCTCCATTCGCTTACTGTCTTTGAACGAAGGTTTGCAGGTTGATGACGCTGTGGCAGAGCATAACCTGTCGCTGTGCTTGTCTGCTGTGGGTGCAGCCTTGCGTCAGGATCGGGTAGGGGAGGCTTGATGCAGCAGATCAATCTCTACCGCCCTGAATTTCGTCCCAGCCGTGAGCCGCTGCGTGCGGTACATATGCTATGGGGTGTGGCAGCGCTGATTTTACTGCTGGGTGCCTATTCCGGTTTTACCAATCAGGGCAATGCGCGTTTGCAACAACAATTAGCCGATGAGCAAGCCTTGCTTGAGTCACAACAATTGACGTTACAAAAAATATCCTTGCAACAAGCCCGGAACCAACCGGCGCAGCTCGATGCCGAGATTGACGCTTTGCGGCAGGACATCGGTCGTCGGCAGCAGATCCTGGCGTTAATCACGGATCAGGATTTTGGCAACACGGCGGGTTTTTCGGCGCACATTCAGGCCATGGCGCGGCAGTCTTTGGAGACCCTGGCATTGGAACGTTTTTCGTTGAAAAGTGGTGGCAATTATGTCGAGCTGGCGGGAAAGACCCGCGAGCCGGATCAAGTGCCCCTGTACCTGCAACGTTTGCGTGCAGAAGACAGCTTCAGCAAGGTGCGTTTTGGTGTGCTGAATGTTGAGCGCAATGAAGAAGACGCCTATGTATTGCAATTCCAGGTGACCAAGCCTGCGCCCAAGGAGAAAAAATAAATGCCGCCGGCGCTCAGTCAACTCCAGCAAAAAATAGACAGTCGCATTTTGCGCGAGCGTGTTCTGTTGTTTTTAACGGCGCTGGCCGTCGTGTTCCTGTTGTGGAGCTTGATGTTTCAGAATGCGATTGACGCACGTCAGAGTGAACTGTCGAATCAGCTTGATACTGTACGCACCCAACGCCAGGCACTGGATGCACAAATTGCGACCATTAGCTTGGCGGTGGCCAACAATCCCAACACGGAAAAACAACATACCATCGCAACACTTAAAGCGGAACGCGCGCAGTTAGATGCTGACCTGGCCAATTTATCCCAGGGGTTGGTGAGCGCTGCGGAGCTGCCTCAGATCCTGCAGGATGTGTTGTTACAAACCGGTGAATTGAAACTGGTACAAATGCAAACACTGCCGGTGCAGGAACTGCAACTGGCGGGCGTCGAAACAAATGATGGAGCCGAAGTTAACGGTGCTGGTGTGTTCAAGCATGAAGTGGTGTTAAAAGTGTCCGGCAATTATTTCCAGGTGCTGACATTTTTAACATCGCTGGAATCCACCCGGTGGCGTTTTTATTGGGAGCAGTTGGATTACGCCGTCACGGAGTATCCAAATGCCGATATTGAATTGCGGGTCTACACATTAAGTGCAGAGAAGGGGTTACTCGGTGTTTAAAAC
>DATJLH010000130.1:0-5583 GCA_035490615.1 Cellvibrio sp. | reverse complement strand
GTATGAAAAACGTGAACGTGTACGCATTGATAAATGCATGGATCACCTTGAGGGGCCGCAGCGCCAGGCTATTCATCTGGCGTACTTCAAAGGGCTGACACACATTGAGGTGTGTGATCATCTGGAGTCGCCGCTTGGTTCAGTCAAAAGCTGGATTCGTCGCGGACTGGAACGCTTAAAAAGGTGTCTTGAATCATGAATTATCTTACCGAAGAACGCCAAAACGCCTTAGCGTCAGAGTATGTGCTCGGCACACTTCACGGAGCTGCCCGTGTACGCTATCAACGCCTGTTAATGCAACATCCTTCCATGCGCCATAGCCTCTGGTACTGGGAAAGATACCTTAACGCCCTGGGCGGAGCCCTGCCCTCTGTGACACCGCGCCCACGGGTGTGGGAAAACATTCAAGCCCGGCTCGGGTTTGATGAGACGCCCCGTGTACCAAACGATAACGTTGTTGAGCTACCGATCCGACGCACTCCGCGCCGTTGGCAATGGCTCGCAGGCCTATCAACAGCGGCGGCGGTCTTGTTCGCTGTGCTGTTGATGTGGCCACAGCCTGTCTCAATAACGACACCGCCGCAGGTGGCCATTGTGCAAGGTGATAAAGCTCAAGCCCTCTGGCTGATTGAGCTGGGGACCGATACTCTTGAAGTTCAGGCAACGGACAAGCTGAAAGCCCAGACGGATAAGGATTATGAGTTGTGGCTCGTGGCAGCTGATGGTCGCGCGCCGGTCTCCCTCGGTATCTTGCCCAAACAGGGCAAGCTGGTTCTGCCCCGCATAGACCTGGTGGATCAGGTGGAGATCGCAGTACTGGCGGTCAGTCTTGAACCGTTAGGCGGTTCACCGACAGGCCAGCCCACCACGGTGCTGTATACCGCTGAACTGGTCACGCTGTAGCAATCACGCACAAGATGGAATCAAGAAGCAACAGATAAAAGGCCCTTAACAGGGCCTTTTGTTTATGCGGTCTTCCCTCTTTAGTTTTTGGCCTTCGACATCTTCCTCATCAGTAACTTCCTGCTCAATCCCACACGGCAACAGCCGCCCCGAGACCATCATCACGTGCTCGTTTGGCGTTCGGCGAATGTATACATTTTATTTTACGAAATACTGCATCCGATTCCTGAGTTGAACCGTTATGGATATGCAATCCACATCTACGAGAAGGAAATATCATGAAGACTACTTATCTATCGGCAGTTATCGGCGCCCTGTGTGCCGGTCTGATTTCTGTCAACAGCCTGGCGTCCAGCCATCGCGAAGCACCTAATGTCACCCGTATGCCAACACTCGACTCGACTGACTTTTATGCATTTAACAGTTACGAAAGCGGGCGCGGTGACTATGTCACCCTGATTGCCAACTACATTCCATTGCAAGATGCCTACGGCGGCCCGAATTATTTTGCGATGGACCCGGCGGGTGTTTATAGCATTCACATTGACAATAACGGCGATGCCGTTGAAGACCTGACGTATGAGTTTCGTTTCACCCAGGCACTGGCTGGTGGTGAGGGTGTGAAGCTGACAGTAGGCCCGGAGGGCAATACGCGATCCGTCGCTGTGCCGTTAAAAAATGTCGGTGGCGTATCGGCTGGGGATATGTCGGCGGTAAATTTTAGCGAGAGCTACAGTATCAAATTAATCACAGGCAATCGCCGCACCGGCGCCTCCGCCGATGTGATGAATGTAACCACGCCCGGCACCAGCTTTAATAAACCCCTGGATTTTATCGGCACCAAGAGCTTCAGTTCGATCGAAGCCTACGCCACCTATGCAGACAGTTTTATCTACGACATTACCATTCCCAATTGCAGCACGGCCGGTCGTGTATTCGTCGGCCAACGCAAAGATCCCTTCGTGGTAAATCTGGGTAAAACCTTTGATTTGGTGAATTACGTTCCGGTCGAAGGTGACAGTGCACCTGGCGCTGGCGACGGCGAAGGTTTCCCGGGCGGGATTACACAAGCCGCCAGCAATGATGATCTGCAATTCAAGAATGTCACGGCGATTGCGCTTGAAATTCCCAAAGCGTGCCTGACCGGCAGCGGTAATGGGAGTATCGGTACCTGGACCACCGCGAGCCTGCCCCAGGCGCGAATCCTCAACCCACACGCCTCGTTCAATAACACCGAAGTGAATGGCGGAGCATTAACCCAGGTGTCGCGTTTGGGCAATCCATTGGTAAATGAGTTGGTTATCGGCCTGAAAGATAAAGACCGCTTTTCCAGCGCAGAACCCAAAGATGACGGTCAGTTTGCCGATTACGTTACCCATCCATCCTTGCCGGAACTGTTGAATATTCTCTTCAAGGACGCCGTCAACACCACGCTCGGTGCCAGCCTGCCGACTTTGGCGCCCACCAACTTTCCACGCACAGACCTGGTAACAGCATTCCTCACCGGCTTCCCCGGCGTTAACCAGCTCGCCACCGTCACGCCCTCGGAAATGCCGCGCCTGAATACCGGCATCGGCGCTACTCCGGTCGCTGAGCAATCACCATTCGGCGTAGCCGGCGACGATCTGGCGGGTTTCCCCAACGGCCGTCGTCCCGGTGATGATGTGGTGGATATTGCATTGCGCGTGGTGATGGGACGTTTGTGTTACCCAGTACCGGTTAATGGCGTTGATACCGATCTCGGCTTGTGTGATCCGGCTGATGCCAATGTCGGCAACGTGGCCTTTACCGACGGCGCGCCGCTTGATGCATCGATGATGAAGGCGACCTTCCCCTATCTGGCTGATCCACTGCCAGGCTCACAATAAGGAGCGCATCATGAACAATCATCATGTGTTATTGCCGCTGCTGTTTGCCACTGCGTTGATCGGGTGCGGTGGAAGCGATGGCAAGCCAAAACCGCCGAAGATAAACACCGCCCCGGTTGCAACCGCTGCCAGTTTTACTACCCAGGCGGATACCGAACTCAGCGGCATGCTTGAAGGGATGGATGCTGATCGGGACTCCCTGACCTTTGCCGCTGCGGAGCAACCCTCTGTTGGCACATTAACGCTTACTGCCAATGGTGGCTTTACCTATTTGCCGAACGCGACTGTGACAGGTATGGATCAATTTACCTTTACGGTTTCGGATGGCAAGGCAACGTCCATGACTGCCACGGTGAATATCACTATCGATGCATTGCAAGTGTCATTCAATGATTACAGTCGTGCAGCGTTTGAACAATCAGCCACCGATGAACCCTTGCCGGTTAATGGTCGCGAGTTTGAACAGGATGTGACCGAGCCGACGGCTTACGACGACCTGCTGGAATAAATCAGGGCTGAACATAAAAACACACATCGCCATGGACGGCGCCTTACCGATTCGATGTGTATTCACCAGGAATTTGCTTATGAAAACATGGCTTGTTTTTATCGTCTTGACCATCGCAACACACACAGCCTTTGCGGCGAAAAAAATTCCCTCATCGGCGGACACAGTGATTGCTGCCTGGCCGGCATCACGTTCGATGCCGGTACAGGAGGCACAGTTAGCGACACGTATGCGTCCTGCTGATCCCCATGCCGTAGCACAACTCGCCAACGCCTATTTGCGTGACGCAGCCCTGCCCGGCCAATCGCGTTTCTACGGCCTGGCCCAGGCCGCGCTTCAACCGTTGATCGATCACGCTGATAGCAACGCAGACATCTGGCTCGCCTGGGCCCAGGTACAACAGCACCAACACGCATTCACGGATGCACTCGCCGCACTGGAAAAAGTCACGCAGCTGCAACCGGACAACATCAATGCACATTTGTTGGCGGCGCGTATTTTTTTAATTCAGGACAACGCCGATGCAGCACGCCAGGCCTGTCTGAAATTACTTGGCAACGCCGACCTTCTTACTGCCGGTGGCTGTGCGTTGGAGGTAACCAGTCTCCAGGGGGATCTCGCACAAAGTTATCAACAATTGGCGTCACTGGTTGAACGCGAACAACTGCCACAAGATGAACGTGGCCCCTGGCTGGCGCAGATACTGGCAGATATGGCGCTACGCCTGAAAGATCCGCTTGCGGCCGAGCGCTGGCTCAACACACAACCCAAGGATAACGCCAGTGTAAATTTTTTAAGCCAATGGGGAGACGTTCAACTTGCTCTCGGCCAACCGGAAAAAGTACTGCAAACACTAGAACCGATAGTACAGAACGCTGCCGATGTTGACGATGCACTGTTGTTACGTTTGGCCTTGGCGGAGAAAAAAATTGGCGGTGAGCAATGGCGAGGAAAATTGCGCGAACGCATCACGCTGCGCGAACAGCGCATGGACAACCAGCACGCAAACGAGATTGCACGTTATTACCTGGATATCGACCCTCAACCGCAGCAAGCGCTCTATTGGGCCCAAATAAACTGGCAAAACGCGCGCGAATACGGCGACCGTGAATTGCTCGAACGCGCGGCAGCAAGTGCAGCACAACAACACAAGGATAATGACTAATGCAATCACGGCTTATTTATCTCATTGCATCTCTATGGTTGTTGAGCAATGCAACCTTCGCGCATCAGTTGAGTACGGCCTATCTCAACGGAACGCTTGGCGAGACTGGAATATTTGAAGGTGAATGGCAAATTCGCCTTTACGATCTTGAACAGGCCATTGGTGTTGACAGCAATCAGGATGGCACATTGTTGTGGGGCGAATTGCAGGCGCGCGCGCAAGAAGCTGACAATTACCTCTCCAACCATTTGCGGTTTGAGCGTGGCGAACTACCCTGCTCCCTGTTAATTGACTCAGCATGGCAAGTCACTGAGCATTTCAACGAGGGCTATCTCGTATTACCGGTTCGTGCGCAATGTCCAATAACCGGCGATTTGCACATTCACTACAGCGCGTTTTTCAAGGAAGACAGTGAGCATAAATTATTGGTTTCTGTTGCGACGGAACCGACAACAGAAACTGACAGCCACATCAGCAGCCGCGTGATATCCAACACACAGCGCAACGTCACGCTCAGTTACGACAATGGCAATACCTGGCTTACTTTTCAGGAGTTCGTCGTTCAGGGTGTAATCCATATCTGGAAAGGGCTGGACCATATTTTATTTTTACTATCCTTGCTATTGACCTGCGTATTGACCCGTAAACAGCATCACTGGGTTGGCAAGAACAGCGTGCGCGATATTGTGATTGATACCACCTGGATCGTCACTGCCTTTACCCTCGCCCATTCCATCACACTCACCGCTACGGCCCTGGGCTGGATCAACTTTCCCAGCCGTTGGGTGGAAGTGGGGATCGCTGCATCGGTTGCTGTTGCCGCGCTGAATAATATTTTTCCGCTCGTCACTCGTCTCGGCTGGCTGACCTTCGCGTTTGGATTACTACATGGGATGGGCTTTGCCGGCGTGCTTGGTGAGCTCGGCCTGCCTGCAGATCAAAAAGTGTTAACCGTACTGGCTTTCAATATCGGTGTAGAGATAGGACAAATGGTAATTGTAGTAGCCGTTTTACCCTTGCTTATCCTGGTGCGCAATAGCATCTGGTATTCGCGCTACAGCCTGGCTGCAGTGTCAGTTGTGATCGCACTGATTGCACTGCAGTGGGTATTCGAGCGTTTTTGAAATTTTGAAGGAAGC
>DATJLH010000129.1:0-33969 GCA_035490615.1 Cellvibrio sp. | reverse complement strand
CAATTTATCTTCTGGAAAGGAAAAGGCCTCTACCTCGCCAGTAGCAAACCCTTCTTCAACGCCAGTACCATCACGCCGGATAACATTATCCACTGGCAGGAAAACGGCACCGGCAGTATCTCGGAAGAACAAAGCGGTCTGGTTCAGCGCGAGATCAGCCGTACGCTGCTCGCGTTCTTCAGTGCCGATGTAAAATTAATTGAAGAACGTTTTACCACGCAATGGCAGTTTGACGACAATGACTGGCAGCTGTTGTTGACGCCGCGCCATGACATGGTGCGCAAGCAAATGCGCAGCGCCGAGTTGCACGGGGAAAATTATATTGAGTCCTTGCGTATCGTCGGTGGAAATGGCGATGTGACGCAATTGAATTTTACCGACATCAACAGCAGTGATTCGCCCATGCCGGAACAATGCCGTTGGTTTTACCTCGACGATCTGGCAAAGCACTGCGCAACCGCGCCGTGAGCGCAGGGTAAATAACCATATGATTACCGCGCGCAGCGTTCGACATTCTTTCTTCGCTCTCCTGTTTGCACTGGTCAGTTTGTTTGCCGGCGCGTTGTTGGTACAACAGCTACAGCGCGGTCTGGTGCTGGAGACGGATCTGCAAGCATTATTTCCCCGTGATGAAGACAGCCACCTGATCAATCGTGCCAGTGATCGGTTAACTGAAGAGTTCGGCAATCAACTTTTATTGGCAGTGAGCGCGGATGCGCGTGAGCAAGCCTTGCATGCAGCGGGTATCTTGCAGCAGGCTGTTGTCGATAGCGGTTTTATACACGTGCAACAGGATGAACAGTTTGAATCGCTTGCGGCACAGCAAGCATTGTTGCAGGCGCATCGCTTTCATGTGTTAACCGACACGCAGCACGACTGGCTGCAACAAAATAATCAACAGGCATTGCTGGGCCGCGCACAACAAGCATTATTTGGATTCTCTGCTGGCGCAGCCTTGTCGCCCGCGCAGGACCCTTTGGCGTTGTTCGGGGATTATGCTCAGCGCCTGCAACCTTATGTGCCGGGTGAGATTGTCGACGACCAGTTGTTGATAACCACCGGCAAAAATAACATCGTCATTCTTTCTGCCAGCTTAAACGGCGATGCGTTTAATCTGGCCATTCACGAACAATTAAACGATTGGCTTGCCGGGCTGCGCACAACCCTGGCGGCCGAGGTGCCGGGTGTCCGTTTGTTGATGTCCGGTGCGGTATTCCATGCGGCTGAAGCCTCGGCCAGTGCGCAGCGCGAAGTCACTATGATTAGCCTGGGCTCAACACTGGGCATTTTGTTGTTGTTTCTGTTGAGCTTTCGCCGCATCAAACCCTTGCTGCTGAGTTTTGCGTCGGTGATTTACGGCAGCGCCGTGGCGCTGGCTATCAACCATTGGCTGTTCGGCGACGTGCACTTAATGACGCTGGTCTTCGGTGCCAGCCTGATCGGCGTCGCTATCGATTATGCCTTGCATTATTTGTGTAAACATCAGCAACTATCCTTGCAGCCGCAGGGCTTGCAGGATGAATCGGTATTGCAGCATTTATTGCCGGCCCTGAGTCTTGGTTTGCTGACCTCGTTGTTGGGTTACAGCTGCTTGTTGCAGGCGGAACTGCCGGGCTTGCGTCAGATTGCCAGCTTCTCGCTGATCGGTTTGGCCTCTGCCTGGTTATTTGTGGTGGGTATTTTTCCGCTGGTGTTTCGCACCGCTCTGCCGCAGCCCGTGTCGCTTGTTCAACGCATGGCCGCCTGGCCCTGGCGCGGGTTACCCAGATTGGGTAAAAAACAATTGCTGTGGTTTGCCGGTATGTTGTTGGCGGTGTTGATGCTGTTGCTGAGTCAGTTGCGCGTCGGCAGCGATTTGCGCCTGCTCTATCAACCCTCGCCGGATCTGTTGCAGTCGGAAAAAACCTTGCAACACAGTTTGCAGGGATTCGCCCCCAATCAGTATTTTCTGGTGCGGGGGGCGACGCCGGAAGACCTGCTGCAAAAAGAAGAACAGTTCCGGCGCGACCATCTGGACGCGTTGCTCGAATCCGCTGTGCGCGATTACGCGGCGGTGAGCCGCATCGTGCCATCACATCAACAACAGCGGCAGAATTACAACCTGCAAGAAGCGCTCTACCGCAAGCGGGGAATTGCCGAAACCTTTATGCGCCGTGCGGGCTTTGGTGTTGAGGCAGTTGCTACGCTACAACAAGCGTTTCATTCGGCCCGCCACCAGCTGCTGGATGTGCCCGCCTGGCTGGCGGTGGCGCGGCCCGATCAGCGTTTGTTGTGGCTGGGTGAGGTGGATGGCCGTTACGCCAGTGTCATCGCATTGCGCGGGGTAGCCGATGTGTCGGCTCTGGCCGCTGCGGCGCGACAGGTCGATGGCGTGATTTGGGTGGATCGGGTAACCCAGATGTCGCAGCGTCTCCAGCATCTGCAAACGTCGGCGATGATCCTGTTGGCACTGGCCTATCTGGCGGTGGCGGGCCTGATGTGGTTGAGCTTCCGCCGTAGGCAGGCGATGCTGCTGGTGTTGGTGCCGCTGACGGCCAGTGCCATCACCCTGGCATTACTGACCGCGTCCGGTGTGGCGATCAATCTGTTTCACGTCTTCGGTTGTTACCTGATTCTGGGTCTGGGGATGGACTACAGCATCTTTGCCTATCAATCCGGCGCTGATGATGCGAGCTGCCGTCGTGCCATCCTGTTGTCGGCGTTGACCAGCGGTTTGTCGTTCGGGTTGCTGGCACTCAGTTCCACACCGATGGTGAGCGCGTTCGGCATGACCCTGTTGCTCGGGAGTATCGGCAATCTCTTGCTGGCCCCGCTGCTGAGCCGATTGAGGAATCCGGTATGAAAATAGTGTGGTTGATGGCGCTGCTGTTGCTGGGTGGTTGCGCACTCTTCAGTGGCGGGCATTTTCCGCTGGCAACCAGCAACAGTGAATACTCACTACTGGTGGCACAGCAGCAATGGCGGGTACACCGGGATGGCAAGGATTACCGGTTGCAAACGGTGGTGCAGATCAATGAGCGCCGCTGGACGCTGGTGTTTATGGACAGCCTTGGCCAGCGCCTGGCAACCCTGGTGCAGGATCAGGACGAGCTTGCCCTGGACATCCACAAATCCCACCCGCTTGATCGGCGGTGGACAGAGCTGGCGCAGAGCCTGCAATTTATCTATTGGCCGCTGCCGGATCTGCGCCGACAGGCTGGGGAAGGCTGGACGTTCAGCGTCGCCGCAGGGGTTCGACAGGTATACTTTTCTGGTATATTGGCCGGCCGAGTTGATTATTTAGACGACAATCCATGGCAAGGGACCGCGCGCTACGCGAATAATAAAAGCGATCTTCACCTGGTGATCGAGAGTCGCCAACTGCGCTCACACCCCAGGTCGCCTGAAAGCCTGAAAGATAGCTCAGAGAAAGATAGCCCGATAAATAGCCCCATAAGATAGATGGTCCCAAGAAGAAACCACTATGAAGACATCACCACTCTTTGAATCCGTAGAGGACCTGGTGCTCCATCGCCCGCCTTTGCTGTTGTTGCAGTCCGTCTCCCATTGGGATGTCGGCCACGTGGAAGCCATTGCCGATCCGGTGGATTCCTACCTGTTCGCCGACGGTGAAGGCAAGGTACCGGCCTGGGTAGGGCTGGAATATATGGCGCAGGCGATCAGCGCATACGCCGGTATCATCGCCCGTCAGAACGGTGAAGAGCCGAGTATCGGCTTTCTATTGGGCACCCGCCGCTACGATACCCATGTGGACAGCTTCACCCCCGGCCAACAATTGCGGGTGAATGTGCGCGAAGTCTTTCGCGATGAGAATAATCTGGTGTTGTTTGACTGTGATATCCACGCCGGTGAGGACTTGCTTGCCAGCGCCCAGGTCAAGGCCATCCAGCCCAAAGGCACCATCCAGGTCAAACCGGACGAGTCAGTCAAGGAGTCGTAATGACGCAGAAGCGTGTATTAGTGACCGGTTCCAGCCGTGGAATCGGCCGAGCTATAGCCATTCGCCTGGGGGCGGATGGTTACCATGTTGTGATCCACTGCCGCAGTCAGCGTGACCAGGCTGAGGCGGTCAAAACCCTTATCGAGCAGGCCGGCGGCAGCGCCAGTATCCTACAATTTGATGTGGCTGATCGTTGCCTGGCCAGCGCCGCTCTCGAAGCGGATATGGAACAAAACGGCGCCTACTATGGCGTGGTCTGCAACGCCGGCATCGCCCGCGATAATGCCTTCCCCGCCATGAGCGGCGAGGATTGGGATGCGGTAATCCACACCAATCTGGATGCCTTCTACAATGTCTTAAACCCGGTGATTATGCCCATGGTCCGCCGCCGCGCGCCTGGGCGGATTGTCACGCTTTCGTCAGTGTCCGGCCTGATGGGCAATCGCGGGCAAGTTAATTACAGCGCCGCCAAGGCCGGGATTATCGGAGCGACCAAGGCGCTGGCCATCGAGCTGGCCAAACGCAATATCACGGTTAACTGTGTTGCGCCCGGCCTGATTAACACCGAGATGCTCGACGAAGCGCCGGTGGAAGAAGCCCTGAAACTGATCCCCATGCGCCGCGCGGGGGAGCCGGAGGAAGTGGCCTCGCTGGTGAGCTATTTGTTATCTGATCAGGCCGGTTATATCACCCGCCAGGTTATCTCTGTGAATGGCGGGATGTTGTAAATGAAACGAGTGGTGGTAACGGGGATGGGGGTTTTAACTTCCCTGGGTGATAACTGGCAGGATTTTTCTACCGCCCTCAAGGCGGGTGTCAGCGGCATCAAGCATATGCCGGATTGGGAAACCTACAAGGATCTCAACACGCACCTCGCCGGCCCTATCGAAGATTTCACGGTGCCGGCACATTACCCGCGCAAGAAAATCCGCTCCATGGGCCGGGTGTCCCTGTTGGCTACCCGCGCCACCGAAGTGGCCTTGCAGGATGCCGGGCTGCTGGATGACCCGATTCTCCAGAGCGGTGCGGTAGGCGTCTCCTACGGCTCCTCCACCGGCAGTACTGACGCCACGCGCGATTTTGCGGTGATGCTGGACCGCCGCGACATCGGCGGCGCCACGGCCACCACCTATATCCGCATGATGGGCCACACCTCGCCGGTGAATGTAGGCGTCTTCTTTGGCTTGAAAGGCCGGGTTATCACCACGTCCTCCGCCTGCACCTCCGGCAGCCAGGGTATTGGTTATGCCTATGAAGCGATCAAGTACGGCAAGCAGACCCTGATGGTGGCGGGCGGCGGTGAAGAGCTGTGTCCATCGGAAGCGGCAGTGTTCGATACCCTCTACGCCACCAGCACCAAGAACACGACCCCCACGCTTACGCCCAGCCCGTTTGATAAAGACCGGGATGGCCTGGTCATCGGCGAAGGTGCGGGCACGCTGATCCTGGAAGAGCTGGAGCACGCCAGGGCGCGCGGTGCGCGGATTTACGCGGAACTGGTCGGTTTCGGCACCAATTCTGACGGCGGCCATATCACCCAGCCGGACGCGAATACCATGAATATCGCCATGGCGCTGGCCTTGCAGGATGCGGATCTGGACGCATCCGCGATTGGCTACATCAACGCCCACGGCACGGCGACAGATCGTGGTGATATCGCCGAAAGCCGCGCCACCGAAAAACTGTTTGGCTCGCAGGTGCCCATCAGTACCCTCAAGGGTAATATCGGCCACACCCTCGGTGCCTGCGGCGCCCTAGAGGCCTGGGCCAGTATCCAGATGATGAACGAAGGCTGGTTCGCCCCCACGCTTAACCTGCGCAACCCCGACCCGGAATGTGGCGAGTTGGATTACATCATGAACGCACCGCGCGCCCTGCAATGCGAATACATCATGAGCAACAACTTTGCCTTCGGCGGGATCAACACTTCATTGATTTTTAAACGCTGGCACTAATTAAAACGGCCACCATTGGGTAGGGATTTCCTGCTTGCGCACCAGCGCGGCGATATCCATGCTCACCGCCACACCGGCATGGACCAGCACACCACCCCAGATCGAGCGGGATTGCAGCGCAAGGATGCCCAGGAACAAGCCAAACAGGATGGCCCCTGTCGCCTCCAGCCAGAGCTTGGGAAAGTGAATCATCAAATAAGGCACGCACATCACCCACACCGCGTTAGCGCCCATCGCCGGACGCAGGGCCTGCAAGATAAACCCGCGAAAGAAAAACTCCAGGAACACAAACTGACTGAGATACAACAGCTCCCAGGCCAGCAAATCAAACCAACTGCGCCCGGCCAACTTATAAAACGGGTAATGATTGACGAAGTCCTCGCCGAAACTCACCAGCACCACAAACACCAGGATCGGACTTAACAGCAAAACATAGCCTCGCCAATGGTCAGCCGTCTCATTGAAGCGCCAGCCAAAGTCACGCATGCGCTGTTTGAAACACAAGCGAATCACCAGCCAGGGCAGCAGTACAAAACCGATCAGGTGACATCCCGTCCACCACACGTAGCCGAACAGGTGATACCAGTTGGATGCTTGCCAGCGCTGCGTCAATTCACTGCCGATGACCAGGGGAATATTGCTGGAAAACTTGGCGTAGTGAACAAAGAGCAACGCCACTGAGACACACGCCAGCGTAATAAAAACGCGACGCAGACTCTGCCGACGCGTCAGGCTGTAGGAATTTCCTGTCTCATCAATCTCATCAAGTGATTGCAGGATTCGACGTGGATGCAGTGACTGGACAAGGCGCATATGTTTCGTGCCGGTTGGTTTGTTGATAAGGGTGCCATTAAAACCAATTTCGAAGGAAATGTCGCCCACCCTTCGGCACGCACTATACATTCATTTAATCTGGGCCATACTTAGGACATAACAACAATGATCCGCCGGGATTGGTCGTTTGATATGGATAAGCACAGATTTTATAAAACGCTTATGGGGTTTATCTTACTGGCCGTGCTGAGCCCGGTGGCCCAAAGCTGTTCCGAGCGCGTGGGCATTGACGGAATACCACAATTGGTTGTGCCGCAGGAACCTACGGCGAGTTGGGAAAAAGAAAGCTACTACACCGGCTTACTGCATTTAATTCTCACGGAAACCGCGCTGGAATACGGCCCCTGCGATGTGGTGGCCACGGATAATATTCTGACGCGCATGCGCAGTGTGGCGTTGATCAATAATTTCGGCATCGATCTATTTTGGGGTACCACCAGCATCGAACGCGAAACCTTGTTGCGTCCCGTGCGTATTCCGTTACTGAAAGGCTTGATGGGCTATAAAATTTTTCTGATCAACCCAAAGGATCAACAGCGCTTTTCCACTATCACCAGCTTGGAGGAATTACAAACGCTGCGCGCAGGGGTTGGCACGGATTGGCCGGATAACAAAATATTGCGTGCCAATGGTATAGAAACGGTCAGTTCAAGTAATTATGAAGCCCTGTTCCGCATGTTAGCTGCCAAGCGCTTTGATTTTTTTCCGCGCGGCGCCAGTGAAGTCTGGAGTGAATATCGCAATCACCCGGAAGTGTCTTTGCACATTGAAGAAGACCTTGTGTTGGTCTACCCGGCGCCGGTTTATTTTTTTGTGAATATCAATAATACAAACCTGGAGCAGCGTCTCGCAAAAGGCTTGCATGGCATTATGGCGAACGGCAAGTTTGATGAATATTTCTATCAACACCCGATCATTATTGATGCGATAAAACGGGTGCGTATTGATGAGCGACGCAAAATATATTTGACCAATCCCTTGTTGCCGCGCACGGTACCCCTGGAACGTCAGGATTACTGGATATACGCCTGGGATAAAAATTAATACCCATTGCTGATGAAATTGATCAAATTATCACTGTTGTTAATCTTGAACCTGTCCTGTGTTGCAGGTCAGGTGTTCGCTTGTGTCAATCGCCTGGATGATCCATCGGCAACGCCGCAATTAATTCTGCCCAAAGCCAAACCCAGTAGTTGGGAACAGGAAAGTTATTATCTCGATTTATTGCGTTTGATCCTGAAACGGACTGAAGCGGAATTTGGCCCTTGCGAGATTGACCAGACCGAACACATGCTCACCCGTATGCGCAGCGCAGCACTGATCAGTCGCAATCAGGGCGTGGATTTATTGTGGGGCGCTACCACCATTGAGCGTGAGGCATTGCTGCGCCCTATTCGTATTCCGTTGCTGAAAGGTCTGATGGGGCACAAAACCTTTTTGATTCACCCGGACGATCAACCGCTGTTTTCGAAGATTAACAACCTTGAAGATTTGCAAAGCCTGCGTGCCGGGCAAGGCGCCGACTGGCCGGATGTCGAGATTTTCCTGAAGAATGGAATCCCGGTGGTCAACAGTGCTAATTATGAAGCCCTGTATAAGATGCTGGCCGCCAGGCGCTTTGATTTTTTTCCGCGTGGGTCCAACCAGATCTTGTCAGAGTTGCGCCACAACAACGATAAAAATATCGTCGTAGAACGCGATCTGGTATTGGTGTATCCGGCACCCTTGTACTTTTTTGTCAAAAAAGATAACGAAAAACTGGCGCAGCGAATAGAAGTCGGTTTGCGTGCGATGATGCGCGACGGTTCTTATGATCGCTACTTCTACCGTCATCCTCTGATTGTCGACGCTATTACAAATCTGGATTTGCAGGGGCGGCGCGCGATCCACATTCACAATCCCTTATTGCCACCGGGAACACCGGACGAACCGCAGGAAGACTGGATGAAAAAAGTGAAGCTCTACAATCCCGAATTATTTGAGCCTTAATTCAAGCCTGGTCATCTTGTTTGAACGGAAGGTATTCCTGAGCCGCCGACAGGTACTGCATAACGCTGTGGCTTTCTTCAATCAGGAACCGATCAATCGCCGTGCGAAATGTGTCCGTGGCAATCCAGTGATTCGACCAGGTGGCGATGGGTTCAAAGCCCCGTTGGATTTTATGCTCGCCCTGTGCTCCTCCATCAAAGCGTTGTAAACCCTGTGCGATAGCATAATCAATGCCCTGGTAATAGCAGGTTTCAAAATGCAAAAAATCAAACTCTTCCCGGCAGCCCCAATAACGCCCATAGAGTGTTGTTGTATCCTGTAAATAGAGTGCGGCAGCAACGGCTGAGCCCTGGTGTCTGGCAATAATCAGCAGCGTGTTGTCGGGCAAATCTGCACCAAGCCGATGAAAAAAGTCCCGCTGCAAATAGCCACCGTGCCCGCTACGTTTAAGGTAAGTCAGGCGATACAGCTCGGCAAAAAAATTCCAGTCATCAGCGCTTATCGCGGCGCCCCGTTTCCACTCAAAGGTAAACCCTTGCTCCTGGACGTGGCGCCGTTCCTTGAGGATATTTTTGCGTTTGCGCGATGACATGCGCGCGAGAAAATCGGCAAAATTTTTATAATTGCGATTGAACCAGTGAAACTGGCAGCCCAGGCGCGGTCTTATAGCCATAATGCTCAACTGCTCTTTTAATGCTTCGTCGGGGAAGAGGCAGTGCCAGCTGGAAAATCCCTGTTGGAGACTATGTTGTTGCAGGTGTTCAACCAGAATCGGAAGCACATCCTTCGCATTTGTGTGTGGGTTCACCAACAGACGCGGTCCGTAGCAAGGCGTAAAGGGAATGGCAGAAACCAGCTTTGGGTAATAGGAAAATCCATACCGCTGCCAGGCGTCGGCCCACGCCCAGTCAAACACATACTCACCGTAAGAATGGTGTTTGATAAACAACGGCATTGCCGCCACGACAATATCCGCATCGCGCATGACCAGATGATGGGGCTGCCAACCACTGGCGAGTGTCGTACTCTTGCTATCTTCCAGTGCAGCAAGGAACTCGTGGCGAATAAACGGATAGTCGGTGGGGCAAAGCGCATTCCATTGTGCCGCGCTGAGGGTATGAATGGAGTGAATAAAGTCGATGTGCATAACCGGTGCACTCACTGCGTATTGAAGGTATTGAACCCGTCAGGTCTCACTGCGCGGACAATAACATAAGTCAACCACTTGTGTGGTGAAGGAGTGATTGCCGAATGTCGTTGCCTGAACCCGCCAATGAGCCACAGAATCTCTCCACGGTATTGTTGGCTTTTGCCGCTAGTCTTGATCGGGCGCGTATCCAGTGGGGGGAACTGGATCAGTTATTGGGCGACCGGTCGTTCGGTTTTTTATTGTTGCTGTTCGCCTTGCCCAATTCCATTCCCCTCGTCGGTATTCCCGGTGTCTCCACAGTGACTGGCATTGTGTTGATTGTGATCGCGATACAAATGATCGGTGGTTTGCGGCGATTGTATTTACCGGAAAGGATACGGCGGCGTTCGTTCAGTGGCACAGGCTTTAAAAAATTAATTCAACGCGCGGCGCCCTGGCTGGCAAAACTGGAGCGGGGCTTAAAACCCCGTTGGCCCTGGCTGACATCGCCCCGTGCCGAGCGCTGGTTAGGTGGTGTGTGTTTGTTGTTGGCCTTGCTGTTGATCCTGCCGATTCCTTTTGGCAATTTTTTTCCCGGCTTTGCCGTGGTGTTACTGGCCCTGGGATTGATTGAAAAAGATGGGGCATTTATCGTGGCCGGTCTGGCGATGACGGTGGTCAGCGTCATCGCCCTTGGCGGCCTGGTATGGACCATCATCACCGGCGCTTTATTGTTTTTACAACAACTGGCCGGTTAGTGGGTTTTGGCATCGGCGCGCAATAGCTGCGGCGTCATTTCGGATTGGCGATGTTTCTCATACAGGTTTACAAAATTCAGGATCACATCGCGCGCAAGACGGGTTTCGGAATTGGTGAGAAACACCATGCCGATTTGCAGGTCACGATTAAAAACCATCTCAGCGCGGTAACCCTGAACCCAGCCGCCATGGTGCACAAAATTTTTGTGGGCGCCGAAGTCAAATACCCGCCAGCCCAAGCCGTAATAGGTATCGATCATATTTTTTTGCACACCGTAATGGGAGCGCGCTACCGAGGTCTTGATGACCTTGGCCTGCATATCATCGAGCGTGGTTGTGGGTAGCACATCCGGGCGTTGGCCCAGGTGCGCGAGCATCCAGGAAGCCATATCGCGAATGCTGGCATTGGCTCCGGCGGCGGGTGCGACCTTGTAATAATTGGTGTTGATCTTGACGTTCTTCCACTGCCCCCTGCGCCATACATGGGGCTGTGCATAGTTGCGGTTTTGCTCCAGGGCTTCCAGGCCGAAGGAGGCGCTGCTCATACCCAGGGGACGAAACAGGTTCTCGACAACAAAGTCCTCGTAGGTCTTGCCGCTCTTGGCGTAGATGATGTCGCCAATCAAACTGAACACCACATTCTGGTAGCCATAACAGCGGTGGGGCGGGCAGGTAAAATCCAGTGTACCGAGGCGTTTGACTGCCTCTTCATAGGGCACGCGTGCTTCAATCAAATTGGTGTACGCATGGGCTGGCAGGCCGGTGGTGTGGGCGAGGATATCGCGCACGGTAATCAGCTTGCCGTACTGGGCGTTTTTAAAACTGACGTTGCTCAAGGTGCTGGCAACGGGGCTGTCCCACAGCAGCTTGTTTTCCTGAACCAGCAGTCCGGCGGCGGCAGACGCGATGGTCTTGGAGACCGAGGCCAGGCGGAATACCGTATCCGGCGTAACCGGATCATGGGTGCCCACCTTTCTTACGCCGTACCCGTTCATCACCTGCACCTTGCCATCAGCGACGACCAGCAGCGCCGCACCGGGCACACTGGGCGCAACCGTCTGGGCAATGTACTGCTCGAATTCGGTGATATAGGCGGGTGTGGTGCTGGCCGGTGTCGATAGCTGGGCCAGTGCTTCGGCGATCATGGGCGGCAAGGTATCGTAACGATCATTGTCCGCAATATTCGCACCGGGAAGTTCGAAGGCATGGAGCGTAAGGGGAGTCAGCGACAATAAGCTGGAAGCCAGGATTGTTTTCAGCCGTTGGAAGTACTTCGTGTTCAACATAGGGTTTCAGGATCAATGTATATAAAGAATGAATATTGTCAGCCGTCCCATCAGCCAAAAGTGCCGATGAAAAGGGGACGGCCAATCAACCGGTTTACAGAAAACATTCCTTATACAAAATCCCTTACCAGAATGGGTTTTTGATTAGCGGGCGCCGCTCCCGGGAACGGCGCCCTGGCATCACAGGGTCTTGATAAATTCAATCAAATCCCAGCGCTGCTGCTCGGTTAAAGCGGGCAACACTGTACCATCTGGCTGTGTTGTTGGGCCAGCCCCGTATTCATGGCCGCCGTTCATATCGCCGGCCCGAAAGGTCTGGAACTGAAAACCGTCATAACCCTCGGAGCGAAAGCCCATCTTCACCGGGTCATACTCGCGGCTGCCCACCATAAAGTCATCGGGGCGATACGCACCTTCATCCGGATCACCCGGCTGCCTCCTGGGTAGGAGCAGGTCATACATGGTTGGCACCGAGCCATTGTGCAGATAGGGCGCGGTGGCCCAGATACCGTTGAGCGAGCGAGCCTTGTAGGACAGCAGCGAGTCATAAGGGTTCGCGGTGGTATCCGGCTTGTAGTTGCCCGCCTTCATGCTCGGCTTGATGTCGTTATCAAAGAACGACATGGCCAGGGTATACAGCCAGTCGAGCCCGCGTCGCAACGCCCATTTGTCCGCATCTTCCGTACTCACCACGCCGGTGGTTACTGAGGTGAGTATCTGGATCACGGGTGCATTTTCTTCCAGCACCAGCGGCCCCACATCGGTGGTCTGGTAAGTGTGGACGAAATTGCCGGACTTGCCTTTGTAATCGACGCTGTTGCGGGCCATGACCGGGTCAGTACCGATCGCGTCGATATTGGACATCTTGCCGATGACCAACCGATCCCAAGCGGAGCGGTCAATTATCTCGTGGCAGGACTGACAGTAATGACTATAGATCACCCGGCCGCGATTTGCTTTTTCCTGATCGATCTTGCCCAGAATATCTTGCGGCCACTGCGGGGACTGCAGACTTTTCAGATGGGATTCGAGCCGCTCAAGGTTGACCAGGTCAATCGAGGATTTGAAGTCGACGCGCTCCTGCTTTTTGCTTTGCCCGGTCAAATGTGCAGATAAACTGAAGCCGGGCTTTTTAGCCGTCCAATCGAGAATACCGAAGACGCCGATCACCTCGCCGGCATTGCGCCCCAGGGGGCCTACCCCGGAATTACCCGCCAGACCATTCCACTGTACGTAATCTGAATGGGCAATGTCCCACAGGAAGGGATAACTGACCGGTGCGTTGGGCTCGTTAAAGATCGAATTGCGCACGCGCAACATTTGCCGCTGTGACAGGTTCGGATAGCCGGGTGCATCCGACTCCAGCCGTTGCGAGATGAGCGCGAATTCTTTATCGCCAATGATGGTGTTGCTGATGTCTTTGAGTACCAGGTCCACTTGCTCGGTGGTCAACAAGGGCTGGTTGGTGGCCGATATCACATCAAGCAAGACATCGCGCATTTGTTTCTTGCTAAGTACATGCTGCAAGACGCGATTGTAGATACGGCCGAAGGCATCCAGCCGCGCAAAACCGTAGTCGATATGGCTGTGGTTGATGGTGTTGTAAAGCTCGATGTTATAGGCCCATTTCTCGATATCGGCGGCGATGGATTTTTCATCGTCATAGCTGTTATCCAGATCGAGCACGCGCTGAATAAACCGCTCGCGTTTTTCGCCGGGTGCCGCGACTGCCTTGAGTGATTTTTCCAATGCAACCAGGAAACCGACCATATCAGCCATCGCCGGTCCGCCATCGATGCGCATCGCTTTGCCTTGGTAATTGACTTGGCTGGTGTGGCACGCGGCGCAGGTGTAACCGACGTAGTCCATGCCCTGATAGGTATCCTTAACGAAGCCCACCGGCAAACCGTCAGGGTTAAAAAAGGTCGGCTTTTGCGGAAGGTAACGAAACGCATCCATCTGCTGCGGGTCGCGCAGCAGCGTGGTGGCATCGGCTTGCTCTAGCACCAGGAAAAAATCGTAGGGAAGTAAACCGGAACCCTGGGTGGTATTGTAAAACCACAGGCTGTCTGCGGCATCCCATCCTTGTTCGAGATAGATCGGCGTTGAATAACTTTCGCCAAAGAGCCCGTTCTCGATAGGCATGGCTCCGCGATCCGGATCGTTGTCCCAATGTTGATAGATCTTGCCTATGGCGAGGCTGACCATCATGCTGATGATCACAGCGAGAATGACGTAGAAGATAAACTTGCGGTAACGTTTAACGAGCCGGAAAGCGGCGAGGCTTCCGGCAATCAATTTGATGCTCATACTGAAACCCTTTTTGTATATCCGTTTTCCCAAACCGTCGGTTGGCTGTCAGGCACAACCGTCGCTGAATCATTCAGTGTTCTACAGCAATTTCAGTATAGCGATTAAATATTTCCCCGGTAATGGGCGGCCGCCGGGGAGCGAAAAATTTTATTCCGGTTTTCGTTGCGCTTTGGTGGTGCTGACCCAGTCCTTTATATGGTCTTCTAATAACGTCAACGGCATAGCGCCGCCCTGCAATACCTGTTCGTGAAAAAGACGCAGGTCGAAAGCCGTCCCCAATTCAGCTCGGGCGTATTCGCGCAACGCGAGGATTTTTTTCATCCCCAGGGTATACGCTGTCGCTTGGCCAGGCATAACGATGTAGCGCTGCACGGATTTAACAATGTCCTGCTGTGTGTTGGGAGTGTTCTCCAGCAAATAGTGAATGGCTTTTTCCCGGCTCCAGCGCTGTGCGTGAATGCCGGTATCCACTACCAGCCGGCTGGCCCGCCAAAGCTCCAGGGCTAGCCGGCCAAATTCAGCGTAGGCGTCTTTGTACAAACCCAGCTCCAGGGGCAAGAGTTCTGCGTAGAGCGCCCAGCCCTCTACAAACGCGATGTAACGTACGTGTTGCCGGAACACCGGTAGATCCGTTTTTTCCTGCGCAATCGCTATCTGCATATGATGGCCGGGTATACCTTCGTGGTAAGCCAGGGCCTGCATCTGATAGATCGGCATGGCCCGCATGTTGTACAGGTTGGCGTAGTAGACGCCGGGCCGTGTACCCTTGGCTGCCGGGCGGCGATAAAAAGCCTTGCCGGCTGTTTTTTCACGGAAGGGCTCAACCCGGCTAACCAGTAATTGTGCTTTGGGTTGTGAAATAAATAGTTCGTCCAGATGCTCGCGCATCGCATCAATAATGCGCGTTGCTTCGGTCAGATAAGCTGTCCGACCGGCATCGGTATTGGGAAAATAAAAACGCGGGTCGTCGCGCATGAAGCGGAAAAAATCCTGCACGCTGCCGGTAAATTTTAATTGCTGCATGATGCGGCGAATCTCGCCATGGATACGTTCTACCTCCGCCAAGCCAAACGCGTGGATTTCATCAGCACTTAAATCCGTGGTGGTATTAAAAGCCAGTGCAAAACGGTAGTAGTCTTTTCCCTTGGGAAATTTCCACACACCATCGCGCGTATCAGCCTGTTGTTCCAATGCTTTTAAATAGCGGATCAAGTGGCGGTAACCGGGCTCAAACGAATGCTGTAAGGCGTGGGACGCTTGTTGCAATAACGCCTGTTGCTCTTGGGCAGGCAGGTTGAGGGCCGTGATCTTGGTGCGAAAGTTGCCGAGGATCGGACTATCTTCCTGGCCATTAAATGGCTGGCCTTGCAGTAAATTTTCACAACTGCTGATCACCAGGGGAAATACAAATCCGGGCGGCACAATCCCGGCCTGCGCATTTTCCTTGAGCTGCTCGACCACCTGGTGCAACAGGGTGTTCACGCCATTGATGCGCTGGATATATGCGTGGGCATCGGCAATCCCATCAATCCTGTGAGAGTTCATCAGCAGCGACGCGATCTCGGTATGGGTGCCGAACATTTGATTGACCGGGTAAAGGTAGTGTCGCCAGGTGTATTGATCGATGCGCTGTTTCAGGGTCGCTTCCATCAGGTAATAGTTGAAGCGGTTTTCCGGGCTCAGCTTTTTTATATCCAGTTGATACAAACCCTGGAGTTGGTTGCGCAGTAACTTGTCAGTCTGTTGCTGGTAGGCCGCACTGAGATCATCCCATTGTCCGTAGTTGGTTTTGAGACCGAGGTAAGTTTGCTTCATCGGGCTGCGCGCCAGCGCTTCATCAAAAAACCGCTGGAATAACTTCTCGGCCCGCTCATCTTCATTCGCAGCGGCGGTAGCGGGCAGGGCGAACAGCAGGAAAAGAAGGGGAAGAAAAAAACGCAAATAGGCGGCGAGCTTGATGATGAACTGCATGGATGGGTGTCTCCCGGTTGGGTCCGGATTAACAAATGTTAGCACTTCACCTTAACACTATTGATCCGTGTTCCCCAGGTACAGGGGCGGCCGGTTGTTCAGCCAAGGTTCATTAAATCCGTGCAAGCATGGGTCTTAACGGCGCTCATCTATGAAAATATCTGCTAATGTTTTTACTGGCTTCACCGGAAAACTGGCACTAAATTGTTAATTCATCCTCATTGTGTAAAGAAACTTTACTAATCTGGTTTGCTCCAATCGCCGCTTGTTGCAAACTCCCGTAGCTTTTGAGTCGAAAGTCTTCACAGTGAACGTCTTGCTTAGAATTAGCTTGACAGGGTTGTCGGGATGAGCTTTCGCATTTGGTATATAGATGGAGTACAATCCGGCGCTTTATTCAATAATAAAGTCTCTGCCTGTGGGCCTCCTGGGCTTGGGCTGTAAGCGGTCAGCACGCTTCCGTGCAGGTAAAGGGTAACGATCACGTTTATGCAAGATAAATTCATTTCTCCCCGGTTGGCACTGGATCAGCGCACGGCTCAATTCGAGCAGGTGCTGCGTCGTGGTGCCGCCCTGTTGGGCAAGGTGCCGCTGGAGCGATGGAAGTGGCTGGTTACCCTGTTACTGGTTGTATGGTTGAGCCACAGTCTTGCGCGACTGTTCTGGCTGGTGGCGCCGACGCCGGACATTCCGGCTGCAACGGCTTCTGCGATCGCCCTGCCGGCGGGCCAGTCTCCCAGTGACGCTCCGCCCATCGATATTGCCTCCCTGACGGAAGCCGAAGTCTTCGGCAAGATGGATGCCGCCGCTGCCGAACAGGCCGCCGCTGCACCGGCGCCCTCGGTGATCGAGAATGATGCAGTGGATACCCAATTAAACCTGGTGTTGCGCGGCGTGATCGGCAGCAGCAATGACGCCTCGGCCCGCGCCATCATTGCCAACGGTGCCGAAGCCGATGTCTATGCGCCCGGCGATGAATTGCCGGTGGGTCGCGGTGTAACCCTGGCCAAGGTGCTGGACCTGCGGGTCATACTGAACAACAACGGCCGTTATGAATCACTCTGGCTCTATAAAGATGATCCTAACGCCCGTATTGCCGCACCCTATGTGCCGCCGGCCGAACAGAATACGGGGCGCAGCTGGACGGACGAAAATGCAGAAAGCGGCGGGCAACAGCCCTTATTTGTAGATCAGAATCCCGGATACGATTCACCTTCACCCGATGCCAATCCCATGGGTTCTGCTGACCCTTCCGGTGAGGTGGCCCGTTCGTTGGCGGATGTCGTGGCGATGAGTATCCACCGTGAAGGTGGTCAGGTGGTGGGTTACAAGATCCGCCCCGGCCGCAACGCGGAGCAGTTTTCAGCCCTGGGTTTACAGCCGGACGATATCGTCACGGCAGTAAACGGTGTGCCGCTCACCAGCCCTGGTAAAGTCATGGAAATTTATAAAAATATGAGCAATGCAACTTCCGCCAGCCTCGAAATTAAACGCGGTGGTAGCGTCTTGTCTGTCGATGTTGTGCTTCAATAAGTGAGGATGTCCAGTGAACCTTCGTTATAAACCTGCCAAGCTCGCCGCCGTGCTGATCGCATTGTGCCTGGGCTTCAACACGGTCGCCGCAGAGCAAAGTTGGACGGTCAACTTCAATGACACGGATATCCAGCAAGTCATCAAATTCATGGCGGATGCCACCGGCAAAACCATCATCATCGACCCGAAGGTACGCGGACCGGTCAAGGTTATCTCCGCCAAGCCGCTCAATAGCGAAGAACTCTACGATCTGTTTCTTTCTGTGTTGGATGTGCATGGTTACACCGCGATAGAAAGCGGCTCGGTCGTGCGCATCGTCCCCAACCGCGACGCCCGCTCGCTGCCCGTACCCAACGAAACCAATGTGACCGAAGTTGACGATACCTATATCACCCAGGTTATCCAGCTTAAAAATATCAGCGCAGCCAAGGTGTTGCCGACCCTGCGTCCACTGGTGCCGCAATACGGCCATATCTCCGCGTACGATTCCAGCAACGCGCTGATCATCACCGACACCCGCGCCAACATCATTCGCTTGAACGAACTGATCGCCAAGATCGACCAATCAGCGGTGATCGGCACCGAACTGATTGAATTGCGTTACGCCCAGGCGGCGGACATTGTGAACATCATCACCACCCTGGAAAAACCCGATCCGAACCGGGGCACAACCACCTCACCGGTGGTGCTGGTAGCGGACAAGCGCATCAATGGTGTGATCATCAGCGGCGATGACTTGCAGCGCCAGCGAGTGAAGATGCTGATCGACCAGATGGACCGTCCGCAGACCAAAAACAGCAACATGCGCGTGGTGTACCTCAAGTACGCCAAGGCGGAAGAAGTCTCCAAGGTGTTGACCGGCATGGTGCAAAACCTCGCCCAGGCCAAACCGGTGGAGGGCCAGGCGCCTGGCGGTACCGCCGGCATCCAGTTTGATGCAGATACCAATGCAGTCCTGATTACCGCAGACAGCGACGTAATGGAGTCTTTGCTCACGGTGGTTGAGAGCCTCGATATCCGCCGCGCCCAGGTGCTGGTGGAAGCGATTATTGTTGAGATTAGCGAAAACAATGGTAAAGAGTTGGGCATTGAATGGATGTACCGTGACAGTGAATACGGCTTTGGTAGTTCTGGACGTGGTGACCGCGGAATTCTTGGTGGCGTAGCGGGTGCTGCGTTTGAGGGAGGAGATTCAGGCTTGGCTGATCTGGCATCCGGACTGAGTGGTATTGCTGGTCAGGCATTTGGTATTGGACGCTTGGGTACGCGCACTGACTTTGCCGCCTTAATCAAGATACTGCAGGAAAACAACAAAACCAATATTCTTTCCACTCCGAATTTATTGACAACAGACAACCATGAAGCGTCAATTTCCGTTGGTCAGGAAGTCCCTTTCGAAACGGGTTCTTATACGTCGACGGGCGGTACTACCAATCCATCAAGCCCCTTTACCACCATCGAACGTAAAGATGTGGGTGTGATGCTTACTGTTACTCCCCATGTGAATGACGGGGACAGTGTGGTGCTGGATATCAGTCAGGAAGTTTCAAGCATCGAAGATACAACCACCCGCGGCATTATTACCAATAAACGGACCATCGAAACTCAGATTCTTGCGGAGAACGGTCAGATCGTTGTGTTGGGCGGGTTAATTAGAGACGAGATCCGCACCACTGATCTTAAGGTGCCAATTCTCGGCAGTATTCCTGTCATCGGTAATGCTTTCCGAAGTCAAACGTCAGATGTTGTCAAAACCAACTTGCTGGTCTTTATTCGTGCCACGGTGGTGGAGGACGGCAAAATGATGACCGGCGCCACGGCAGAAAAATACAGTGCTATCCGCGATATTCAGTTAGAGCAACGTCGTAAGGCCGGTATTCTGGTTAATAGTCGCGAAGTTCCAATATTGCCAGAGTGGGTTGACGTGGCGGCACTGCCTAAGCCCGAAAGTGAGGAGTCCCTGCCGACTGAGGTTATCGACCTACGCTCCAACTCCATCGATCCACCGGCAGAGGAGTAATCGCCGTGACGGATGAGTTGGCCACACTAGAACAACCTCTGGCCGCCGCAACGCTGTCAGAGGACGAAGAACAGGCTGCCAGCGCAGCGGCAGCGGAACACGCGCGCCTGCCCTTCAGCTTTGCCACCACCCACGGTGTGATGCTGGAGGAAGAAGGTGGCCGCAAACTGCTTTATCGCCCCGGCTTAACCATTGATGTGCTGCTGGAGCTACAGCGTTATCTGGGCTCGGATTTCCAGATGGAAGAAGTCCCCGCGGATGACTTCCAGCGCCGCCTGACGCGCGAGTACCAAAGCGGTGAAGGTGCTGCCCAGCGCGCGGCGGAAGACCTGGGCGCCGAGTACGATCTATCCTCCCTGGCGGATGACCTGGCAGATCGCACCGACCTGCTGGCCGGTGATGATGACGCGCCCATTATCCGTTTGATCAATGCCATCCTGTCGCAGGCGGTGCGGGAAGGCGCTTCGGATATCCATCTGGAGCCTTTTGAAGATCGCGTATCCGTGCGTTTCCGCATCGATGGTGTGTTAACCGAAGTATTGTCTCCCAAACCGGAATTGGCTCCGGTGCTGGTTTCGCGCCTCAAGGTGATGGCGCGTCTGGATATTGCCGAAAAACGGCTGCCGCAGGACGGCCGTATCACGGTGCGCCTGGCGGGCCACGCGGTGGATATCCGGGTTTCTACCATCCCCTCGGCATTCGGTGAACGTATCGTATTGCGTCTGCTCGACCAGGCCGCTGGCCAGCTCAAGCTGGAACAATTGGCGATGCCCAAGAATGTCCACGACGGCCTGTCGCGGGCGCTGCTGAAACCCCACGGCATCATCCTGGTGACCGGCCCCACGGGTTCCGGTAAAACCACCACCCTGTATGCGGGCCTGAGCCACATCAACAGCCGCAGTCGCAATATCCTGACCATTGAAGATCCGGTGGAATATTTGTTGCCCGGTATCGGTCAGACCCAGGTTAACCCAAAGGTAGAGATGACCTTTGCACGCGGTCTGCGCGCCATTCTGCGTCAGGACCCGGACGTGGTCATGGTGGGTGAGATTCGTGACGGCGAGACTGCCGAGATCGCCATCCAGGCGAGTTTGACCGGTCACCTTGTGTTATCGACCCTGCACACCAACACCGCGATCGGGGCGGTGATGCGTCTCAAAGACATGGGCGTGGAGCCCTTCCTGTTGGCGTCGAGCCTGGAAGTGGTCATGGCCCAACGCCTGGTGCGGGTATTGTGTGAACACTGTAAAGAACCCTACACCCCCAGCGAGGCGGAGCGAGACATGCTCAAGCTCCCGGCCAATGCCAGCATCTGGCGCCCGGTGGGTTGTAAGCACTGCAACAGCCAAGGTTATCGCGGCCGTAAGGGTATCTACGAATTAATCGAAATTAACGAGCGCCTGCGCCACCTGATCCACGAACAGGCGGGTGAGCAGGAATTGCTGGCAGAAGCGCGTAAACACAGTCCGTCCATGAGTGACGATGGCCGTAATTGTGTACTCAAAGGTATTACCAGTATCGAAGAAGTGCTGCGTGTGACGACGCAGCTATAGCCGTTATAAATAGCAAGTTGACCACAATGGGGACGCACGTTAAGGCATGGGTGCATACAGTTACCGCGCATTGAACGAGACGGGTAAGGCCGTCAAGGGCATCCTGGAGGGCGATTCCGAACGCCAGGTCCGCAGTCAGTTGCGCGCGAAAAAACTCAAGCCGCTGGAAGTCATCAGCATTACCGGAAAGGCCATCAAGGGTACTGAGGATTCCAGCTTCTCCGGCATGCGCAGCCGCTGGGGGAAACGCCTTAATACGCGGGATCTCAGCTTGATTACGCGGCAATTGGCTTCCCTGGTGCGCTCCGGTTTGCCGCTGGATGAAGCGCTCCATGCGACCGCGCGCCAACAGAACAAACAGAACATCAAGCAGATTCTGCTGCAGGTGCGCACCAAGGTGCTGGAAGGTTTCAGCCTGGCCCAGGCGTTGGGGGAAAACCCGGCGGCATTTAATGAAATGTATCGTGCCCTGGTACGCGCCGGCGAAAGTTCCGGGTACCTCGGACCGGTATTGGAACGACTCGCCGACTACACCCAGACCAGCCAACAGGTGCAGCAACGCCTGAAGATGGCGATGATTTATCCGGTGGTACTACTGGTCATCAGCCTGTCGGTGATTGCGGCTTTGATGGCCTTTGTGGTGCCCAAATTGGTGGGCATCTTTGCTCACAGCCAGCGTGACCTGCCGCCGCTGACCCAGGCATTGATTGTCACCAGTGATTTTGTGGTCAATTACGGTATCTATTGTGTAATCGCCCTGATCGGTTTGGTGTTTGGGATCAAGCGGTTGTTGCGCAACGAAAACCGCTTGCGCACCTGGCACAGCTGGCAGTTGCGTCTGCCGGTGATCGGCAATCTGGTACGGCAGATTAACAGCGCCCGCTTCGCGGCCACGCTGAGCCTGCTGTCCTCCAGCGGTGTACCGCTATTGCAGGCACTGAATATTGCCGGTCAGGTGATGAGTAATAAATTGCTGCAGGAATCCTGTGAGCAGGTCGCGGCAGCAGTGCGCGAGGGGAGTAGCCTGTATCGCGCCATGGAAAATGCCGGCACCTTTCCGCCCCTTCTGGTGCAGTTGGTATCCAGCGGTGAGGCCAACGGTACCCTGCCGCAACAGTTGGATAATGCGGCCCAGGACCAGGAGCGGGAACTGGAGATGATGCTCGGTATGGCCATGGGCCTCCTGGAGCCTTTGACGATTGTGTTTATGGGCCTGGCGGTGTGCCTGATTGTAATGGCTATCCTGCAGCCGATCTTTGAGATGAATAGCCTGATTTAACATCCGGTCAACCGATCGGGTTAACCAAACAAGATGTAGCGAGCATTTTTTATTCGAATCGTTATGGGAGTCACTATGAAAGCTGTTAATCAATCTATGTCCAACCACAAGGGAATGCGTCGGCAGGCGGGTTTCAGTTTGATCGAAATCATGGTGGTGGTGATCATCATCGGTCTGCTGGCCAGTATTGTGGCGCCGGCGGTGTTGGATCGTGCAGATGAAGCCCGTATCCAGAAAGTCCAGGCGGACTTCAAATCCATCCAAACGGCGCTGAAGCTCTACCGAATCGATAACTTCGTCTATCCCAATACCGAACAAGGTCTGGAAGCGCTGGTAACCAAACCCAGCATCGCCCCGATTCCACGCAACTGGAAAAGCACAGGTTATATCGAAACCCTGCAACAGGACCCCTGGGGGCGCCCCTACCTGTACCTGAGCCCCGGCGAAGCGCATGAATATGACATTTATACCCTGGGTGCAGATGGTGTCAGCGGCGGCGAAGGCCCCAATGCGGATATCAGCATCTGGGATCAGCCGGCCCAGTCGGAATAGAACGGGTTTCTGAGTGTGCACTGAGCTTGCCAACGCCTTTGTGGATAACCCTGGGGGTAAGGTTGTGGGCAAGCCTGTGATTAATCCTGTGGATAACAAAGCAAGGCAACGCCGGCAAGGTGGATTCACCCTGCTGGAGATCATGGTAGTTATCCTGATCCTCGGTTTTTCCTTGGGGGTGGTTTCTCTGTCGGTCGGCGGTGATGACGGCGCTTCCGCCGCCCACAAAGAAGCGGAAGACTTCATGCTCACGGCCAATTTTGTTGCCGAGCAAACAGTGCTGAACAGCCAGATTATCGGACTGTTTTTTGAGCCGCGCACCGCCGCAGATTCCATTGATATGCAATGGTGTTACCGGTGGCAGCAGCGGCGCGATAATACCTGGCAGGAAATATCATCCCTGCCGGAGCATTGCCTGCCGGCGCGCTTGCAGGTGGAGATGATCGTGGAGGATGAACCCTACGAACATGACCCGGATCTGACGCCTACTCCACCGGTGTTGGTGTTTTATCCCAGCGGTGAGTCGACCCCGTTTGAGCTGGCGATCTTTGAATCACAGGGCGGTTTCACCGAAGAAGAAACGATCCAGCGGATCGAGGTGGATATGATGAGCGAGATTCACTGGCGCAATCGCGACGAGGCTGACGCAGCTGCCGAGGCAGCGGGATACAGATAATGGCAAGACAAGGTCATCATCGGGCAAGGCATTACGGGCGGGGTTTCACCCTGATCGAGGTCATGGTTGCCCTGGCCGTGGTGGCGATGGCCCTGCCGGCGATGCTGACCCTGGTGATGAGTCAGTTGGATGGCACTGTCGCCATCCGCGAAAAGACCCTGGCGTTTTGGGTGGCGGAAAACGAACTGACCCGCATCCGGATGCAGCAGCGCTACTTTACGGACATGAAACTGCCGGACACCGACAAAGGTACGGTGAATATGGGCAGTATGCAGTGGTACTGGGAGATGACGCGGGAAGAGACCACCATGGAAGACTTCTACCGTGTCGAGATCCTGGTTTACGCCGGTGGGCCGGTGAACCCCAACAGTTCGGGCAGCTCACCTTCCAGTACCGCCAGGCGTAACCTGGCCAATAAAGAACCCATGGCGCGCCTGGCAGGATTTTTAAGTGATTAAGCGGCGGCATTCAGCGGGTTTTACCCTGCTTGAGGTATTGATCGCGCTGGCTATCGCGGCGGTGATTGCGGCCATGTCCTACCAGGCGATTGAAGGCGCTACCGGTGGTGCTGAGCGAACACGCGATGTGATGGCGGAGATCAACCAACTGGACCGTACCTGGCAGATCATCGCCGCAGACATGCGCCAGGTGCTCAAGCCGGAAGTTGGCCCCCGTGGTCCACGTTTTGAGTTCAAGGCGGAAAGCCTGGAGCGTACCGGTGATGATGTTGAGCAGGTGCTGATGAGCTTTACCCGGCGCGGCTGGATTAATCCCATGGAACGTTTGCGCAGTGACTTGCAGCAAGTCAGTTACCGCATTGCGGAAGGTAAACTCTGGCGCGACTACCTGCCGGAGCGGAACGTGCCCATTGATGAACTGGATTTTGAAGAAACCGCACTTAATCAGATGATGTTGGAAGGGGTAAGAGACGTGCAGCTGCGCTTCCTCCCGATAGAACTGGTACAGCAGCGCGGCCCCATTATCCTGGGTGGACAAGACTACACCCGCGATTGGGAGCCGGTGTGGCCAAGGCCGGAGCAATCTGGCCAGGCCACGATGCCCGCTGCGGTGGAGATCACCATTGATGTCGAGGGGATGGGTGTCAGTGCGCGCCTTTTTGAGCTTACCCAGTAACCGGCAGACAGGTGCTGTTCTGATCATGGCTTTGTTGATTGTGGCTGTGGTGGCGGGGTTGAGCATTAAATTTGCCGGTGATTACCAGCTAGGGTTAACCCGCGCGGAGAGCCGCTGGCACGGTGCCCAGGCCAGAGCCTATATGCTCGGCATGGAGAATGCGGCCCTGGAACTGCTGAAAGAAGCAGACCAGGACCCTGAAGTGGATTACCTGGGAGAGGGCTGGGATACCGAAGTCCCGTTTGAAATCGACGGTGGATGGTTGCTGGCGCGGGCGGTGGATGCCAGTAGTGCAATTGATTTGAACTCGCTGACGGCAAGCAACTTTGGCGAGCGTCCATTGACAGATCCGGAGCGTTATTCCGAGCCTCAACGGCGGTTTATTCGTCTGTTACAGACTTTCCCGGATCTGCCCATCCAGCTGGAGGAGGCCTGTCAGATTGTCGAGGCTATCGTCGACTGGACTGACCCGAATGATGAAGAGTCGGGGTTTGGCGGTGCTGAGTCCTATTATTACCAAGGGCTGGAGATGCCGTACAACGCGGCTAACGGGAATTTCAGAAGTGTGGACGAACTGCGACTGGTGCGCTACATGACTCCGGAGCTGATGATCCTGTTGCGGCCTTACATTACGGTATTGCCTTCGGCGACACCCCAGGGCGGACAACAAGGGAGTTCGTCCAACATCAATGTGAACACCATGCCGCCGCACCTGCTGCGAACGCTGAATGCTAAAAGCATCCTGGCACCGTTGGGCGAGATGGAAGCCGAGCAGCTGGCTCAAGCCATCCCGGCGGACGGTTTCTACAAGACGGTAGACGAGTTTAAAGAAAGTTGGAACAACACGGTGGGTGGCGAACTGGATCTAAACGGGCTCGCGGTCAAGACCGATTATTTCTGGCTCTACATCCAGGTCGACCTTGTGGAGCAGCGACGCGGTATGCAGAGCCTGATCCAGCGCGACGGACAGAATTTTAAAGTGGTATTACGCAACGATACCTACTAAGCAAAACACCATCTGCACACGGCGGATAACAACACAATAACAGCCCTCTTTGGGCCGGCATTCAACAGGTGAAGCAAGGCGTTATGTCAGATCAACTTGTGCTCTATATCAATCGCGCAGCGGATACCTATCGCTGGTGCTGGCTCGATGCCAGCGGGCGCGCGCTCACCGATACAGCTGGCAGCGGAGATCTGCAAGCTCTGGAGGCGAGCCTGGGGGCCGGTACCCACCAGGCCTGGTTGATTGTGCCCGGCACCAAGGTCATTACCCGCGAACTCGAATACAACGAGAAAGAAAAGAAACACCTGCGTAACCTCTTGCCGTTCCAGTTGGAAGATACAGTTATCGGTGACGTCGACCGCTTCCATTTTGCCCTTGGGCCTTTGAATAACGGCAAAGTCTGCGTTGCCTACATAGAGAAAGCCTGGCTGGAACAGGTTTTCGAGCAATTGAAAAATATCGCGGTGGAAGTTACCCATTGTTGGTCGGCACCCTTGGCGCTGCCGTTGGTCAGTGCGGCTGTACCGGCAGAAGGTGCTGAGCCCACCGCCGAATCTACCGATCATTGGACCCTGCAGATCCATGAAGGCGTGGTCATGGTGCGCTACACCGAGCACCTGGGGTTCAGTGTGGATGTGCCCCACGCTCGTCTGGCGTTGCAAATGCTGTTAACCGCCCAGGAGCGGGTCGATCAACTGCCGCAATTGACACTGCGTGCCGTCAACGAGCGGGATCTGGCTAACCTGCGCGAGTTGCTTCCGCCATCGCTGAGTGAGCAAGTCATTAGCGAAGTGCTGGTGGACTTTTGGCAGTTTGATTACAGCGATTCCAGTATTGACTTGTGCCAGGGTGACTTTTCCCAACGTTTGCCCATTGAACGCTGGTGGCGCAACTGGCGCTCGGTCGCAACTTTGGCGGCCGTTAGTCTGGGGGTTTACATCGGTGTGTTGCTTTATCACATCCATGTCTTGAAAGACGAAAACCTGGAAATTCGTCGGCAGATTGAAAGTGTGTATCGCACGGTTGTACCCCAGGGCGCGTTGGTAGATGCCGAGAAACAATTGACCGGTATGGCGCGCGAACTGCAACCGGCCGGGCAGTCGTCCAGCGCGATGGAACTGATCTCCCAGGTCTTGCCGCCACTGAGCGGCAACGACTCGATCATCCTGCGCAGCATTCAATATTCTGCTGATACCAGCGAAATCAACTTGAACCTGCAGGCCAATGCGTTTAATTCCATTGAGCAGGTGCGTACCAATATCGAACAAAAAGGCTTGAAGGCGGAGCTGCTCAGCTCCAGCGCCCAGGGCGAGATTTTCTCGGCGCGCCTCAAGATCAGCAAACTTAACTGACCTACGCTTATGAACGAACTCCTGACTCATTTCAGTCGTTTCAATCGTCGCGAGCAAACCACCATGCTGGTGGGCGGTATCGCGGTGCTGCTGTATGTACTGTGGATTGCGGTACTGGCGCCCTTGCAGGCCAAGCGCGATAACCAGGTGCTGGCCAACACCACCACGACCCAATCCCTGGGACGGGTAAAATTATTGGCGGCGCAGATCCAGCAATCGCGTAATCAGGGCGGGCAATCTGCCGGGTCCGGGGAGAACATCAGCCGTCTGATCGACGCCAGCCTGCGCGCCAACAACCTGAGTATGAGCGGCTTCCAGCCCGGCACCGCCGGTGAGGTGCGGGTGCGGCTGGATCGCGCGCCCTTTGAATCCCTGATGCAGTGGCTCTACGACGTGGAGTACAAACACAATATTGCGGTGCGCGACCTGTCTATTGCCTCGACCAACGAGCCGGGGCAAGTCACCGTCAATATTCGGATGCAGAAATAAAACCATGATGGCGAGCGTGAAACCCGCTGAGCCGGTGAGACCGAACGATGAACAATAAATTCTGGATTGCCTTGGGTGTTCTTATCTGGCTGGTGTTTGTGATCAGCCAGATCCCGGCGGTATGGGGTGCCTGGTTTATGACGCGCGGTAGCGATCAACTGGCGCTTAGCGGTGTGAGCGGTAGTTTATGGGAAGGGCGTGCAAGCCTGGCCAGCGTCAAGGTCCAACAAAAAGACTACTCCCTCGGTGAACTGCGTTGGGAACTGCACCCGCTCTCATTAGTGTTTTTGAATCCCTGTGCCACGATTCACACCAAGCAGGATCGCCAGCAGATAGACGGCGACGTCTGTACCAGCCTGGGCGGTGATATTGAACTACAGGACGCGGATATCACGGCACCGGCCGCCTTATTCCAAGGGGCTCTGCCGCTGCCCTTCGACGGCCAGTTGTCGGCGCGGATCGAAGAGCTGGAAGTGGGTAACCAGCAGTTGCAACGCTTGAATGGCAACCTGACCTGGAATTCGGCGCGCATTCACAACGGCAACAACTGGATGGACCTGGGTAGCTTTGCGGCGGAACTGAGCCAGGCGCCGGAAGGTGTCAACGCCAATATCTTCAACATCGATGGTCCGGTTCAATTGCAATTGCAAGCCATGCTGGCCTTAGCCGGTGGCGGCACCGTCAAAGGCCAGTTCAGCATGAGCCAGGCCTTTGCCGAGGAGATCAATGCGGGTGCCTGGATTTCCATGTTCGCCCAGCCGGACGGCACGGACGATGCCGGTAATAATCGTTATCGGGTCGATATGAACCTGTAATGCTCGCTCACTGGTGACGCCTCTACAGAGGCGTCAGCCTTCAGCCCCGGTCATTCGCACAGACTACCGCGGTGTGACCTTCATCAAATTTCACCAACCTCATCATAACCACCCCACTGGCGGCCTGCGTCCTTTGGCCGCGCCAGCCCTTATTTGTCGCGGCATATAGTTTTTAGGGATAAAAACAACGTTGTCTTAAAGCGGATTCACCGTTGTTGTCGCTGCGGCTCCGTTCTAGGATCAAAACGCTGTATTCCTTCTCTAACAAAACCGCCTCGCACTGCCCCTCGGTCAAGGAATGGGGCTGGGTGAGGTATTGATCGTTCACACTACTGATAATCAAAAGGTCATCCCAATATGACAGTCATAACCAATAACAACAGGTGTGGTAACCGGGCCGGTGGCAGCGGCTCAACAAGCAATTTCAATACATTCATGGTCAGGCTGGTGCAAGGGTGCGCTGGCATATTTATATGGGCATTGATGAGCAATGCCTACGCGATAGATTGTTCATCCATCCCCCAATGGAGCAACACCGCCGTTTACACCCAGGGAAATAATGTTCAACGTAATCTCAATGTCTACCGGGCCAACTGGTGGAACCAGAATGCCGATCCAGTGAGGCATTCGGGACAATGGCAGGAGTGGACGGCGATTGGTGTCTGCGATGGGGTGACCAGCAGCTCATCATCCAGCGTGGTCAGCAGTTCATTGCCTTCAAGCAGCTCATCGGTTGCGTCGAGTGTGATCAGCTCATCGGTCAGCAGTTCATCAGTCGGTGGCAGCTGTGCATCACCGACTTATTCAGCAGGCACGGCCTACGGTGCAAACCAACTGGTCCAGAACGCTGGCAATGAATACCGCTGCACCATCGCCGGCTGGTGTTCTTCCAGTGCAGCCTGGGCCTATGCGCCGGGTACCGGAGCCCATTGGCAGATGGCCTGGGAATTGGTGAGAAGTTGTGGGGTGGTGTCTTCTTCCTCCAGTTCGGTGGTGTCGTCGAGCGTCGGCTCAAGTGTCAACAGCTCATCATCCAGCAGCGGCAACAGCGACGACGATTATCGAATCATCTCCGGCTATTGGCACAACTTCGACAATGGTTCGGGTGTGATTCCGATCAGTCAGGTGTCCGATGCGTTTGATGCAATCAATGTGTCCTTTGCGGAACCCACTGGTGCGGCACCGGGCATGATCGGATTTGTCCTCGATCCGGCCTTTAACGAACAGGAATTCAAGGCCGGCATTCAGGCCAAACAGGCCGCCGGGAAAAAAGTCATCATCAGCATCGGCGGCGCCAATGGCCAGGTGCAATTACCCACGCTGGCGGCACGCAATAATTTCGTCAATTCGATGATCGCCATCATTGATGAATACGGCTTCGACGGGCTGGATGTGGACTTTGAAGGACATTCATTATTTCTCAATGAAGGTGATAGGGATTTCCGCAATCCCACCACACCGGTGATCGTGAATTTGATCGGCGCTCTGCGCGACCTTACCGATCATTACGGCGAAGACTTTATGCTCACCATGGCCCCGGAAACTTTCTTCGTGCAGTTGGGTTACAGCTTCTACGGCGGTACCTGCCTGGGTTGCGATAGACGTGCCGGCGCCTATTTGCCGGTGATCCACGCCATGCGCGATCAACTGGATTGGTTGCAAGTGCAGAACTACAACTCCGGTCCGATTATCGGTTTGGACAATCAGTACCACACCATGGGCGTCGCGGATTTCCATATCGCAATGATCGACATGTTGCTCACCGGCTTCACCATCGCCGGCACCAACGACTTCTTCCCGCCTTTGCGTCAGGATCAGGTGCTGCTCGGCCTGCCCGCCAACAACAATGCCGGTGGTGGTTTTACCAGCGTGTCGCAAGTACACAGCGCGTTAAATTGTTTGATCAAGTTGCAGGGCTGCACCACTTATCAACCACACAATGTCTGGACTGATTTGCGCGGTGTGATGACCTGGTCGATTAACTGGGATAAGTTCAACAACTTTGAATTCTCGACGAACCATCGGCAGTATTTGGATAGCTTGCAGTAAATTTCTCTTTTCGCCGGGGCGGTTTTCTGCCCCGGTTTTTACACACAAAAAGAAGATTTATACACAGGAGAAGTTAACGATGTTTGTTCGGTAAATTTAATTTATGGTATTGCGGAATACGACAGAGTTCATCTGTAACTGCTCCACCTGCGCCTGAACCTCCTGCGGACTCAACACCTCCTGATCCACAAAATAAACCCAATCAACATCCTGCTGATACACACGTTCGCTGTTGGAATTAATTAATCCGCCTTCAATAAACCAGATATTGAAGTTAATCGACATCGCCGTTTCCGGATAATATTTTCCGCCGTGCGTCGCGCGCAATATGCCGTCGATGTAATAACGCACCTGGTCTTCGTCCACTTGAATAACCAATGTGCGCCAGCCAGCGTGGTCGGCAACCAGCGCGGTGTGTGTGTTGTCTGCAAACCACGGCTCGGGTTGATAGGTTTCCCAGGTGGTGAGGAACATGGTGGGTTGGCTTTGGCCCCAGCCGCCGTTAGCTAAATATTCAAAATCAATTTCGCTGTAATCCGGGTCCATGGAGAATGCCAGGGGTGTAATCGTATAAAAGGTCTCCACGATTTGATCGCCATCGGTGCCGGACGCCGGTTCGTTGTAAAAATACATTCTGGCGGCGTAGGTGCCGCGCAAATAATTGCCGTCGTGAGTAATTTGCGATTGCACGGTGGTTGCACCGCTACCCGCTGTTGATGCGCGCATACGCATCAAGCGATTGTTGCTGTTGTCAGGGGCATCAAGAAAGGTCACATAATTTGCGGACCAACTTGCACCGCTAACACCCGGCCCGCCACCGCCGGCGCGTACATACCAACCGTTGGTAGGCATTTGGGTCGCGTTGGTGTAATTAAAATCGTCGAACAGAATGTTTTCGCTGATGGCGACAGCCGAGCTGGATGAGGCGCTGGCGATTGAGCTGGCAGAGCTGCTTATCGAGCTGTCACTGGATGAGGAAGGAACACTGCTGCTCATGGCGGAGCTGCTGGATGAGAAATTGGATAGCATGCTGGAACTGCTGCTGGTATCGGTGGAGGATGCCTGGCTGGATGTTGATGCGTTATCAGCGCCTGAGCCACTGCTACCGCCGCATGCGCTTAACAGCGACAGTAACAGCGGGATGCAAAGCGTCTTTAAGGGAGCGGAGCTGGATTTGCCGGTGCATGACATAAAAGGTTCCCCCGTAGGTTATGTACCGCCATATTGACAACGTTGTCCTCCGAAGTAAACTCCCAGTCGATCTATTGAAGTTTTTTATCGATCCACGCACTTTCCGTTTCTCGCCTGGCCAACGACGTGGCGCTGTCAGCGAGTTTGCTCGGTAACGCCGTCACAACCACAATAACCAGGCTATTGAAAAACAACGTTTTCCAACAGCCTGTTAAACGATGCTGCGATAGGCGTTATTGATTCACTTTTCCTGGCAAACTCAGATCCCCGGATGCCACATCCATTACATCCACCACGCACAGTAGGGGAGCGTGCACGTTCTGGTTTACCTGAAGGCCCGCGGTGACCCCGTCAAAGGTGCTGCCCTCGACAATCCCGATATCATCGAATGGCACGCGAACCTCCACGGTTCCGGAGTTGAACGTCGGGTCCCAGCCGGGGCTGTCCAACAAAAGAGGTAAGCCCGGCCAGGTTTTCGGTAGTCTCGGTTTCGCATTCGCGGGAATGTCCACCACGCCCAGCGCGCCCTTTCCGCATTGCTCGTTGGGTTGCAGGACTACCCAATGGCTGTGCCACAGGTTGCCGTCATTGCCGGTGTCGCCATCGCCGTTTTCGTCATACAGTGGTGTGTCGTCGAAGTCGGGATGGGCCGTAACTGCGAGCGCAAGAATGCCCGCTTTCTTTTCGAATCCGACTTCAAAACTGTCGATGGATGTAGGCCAGACATAGGAGAAAACCCTGCTGCCCGCAAGCTTGCCCGACGCTGAAGGCTTGCTCTCTCCCGCCTTACCGGAAACCGCCATATGAAACACAACGGTGTTTCCTGCCGTGGTTATTTTTGTGTGGACGATATCGAATGGTGCCAGGGTCGCCGAGTTCTTTTTCGCCTGAATCCCACCCAAATGAGTTTCCGCACTGGCGGAAAAACTCCCGATTAGAAAAATTGCCGAAACGTAGCCAAGTGCTTTCATTATGCGGCTCCTTTCAAATCATCAAGGGAGGCGCCGAAGTTGATGTGAAAAACATTACCGTCCAATAACAGCGCTGGTACGGATTTCACCCCGGCTTGTTCCGCAACCGCTATGAGTGATGGGTCCAGGCCGAGATGGACGACTTCCACCTCAACGTCCATCACTTGAATTAATCGTTGTTCGGCATCGACGCATACGGGACACCCCGCGTGAAAAAATACTGCCTTGGTCATGACATTGCTCCTGTTGTGAATAAAGTATCGAGTCGATACATTATCACTGTAGTGCGAGATCTCAAGGCTTGTCAATAAAGTTTTTAGTCGATACTATTTGCTTCATGACCAAATCCCGCATTTATGATTACGTGGAGCGACTGAGCGGCCTGCTCAGGGTGGACGCACGCCAGGCGGGTGCCCGGCACGGCCTGCAGCCGGTACAGCTGGAAGTGTTGCATTACCTGTCTATTTGCAATCGCTTCTCGGACACCCCGATGGCGGTAACGGAATACCTGGGGCAGACCAAGGGAACGGTGTCCCAGACATTGAAGGTGCTGGAAAATAAAGAACTTATTGTCAAAACGGCCGACCCGACGGACAAGCGCGTCGCGCATATGAAGCTTACTGCCAAGGGAGCTGACCTGTTACAGCAACTGTTGCCAACGCCCCTGTTCAGGCAGGCGTGTGACCTGGAGCTTTCGGAGGATGAGCGGGGGGAAATAGCGGGAGCCCTGCATCAACTATTGTCGGCGCTGCTGCGGGCTAACGACATGAAGTCTTTCGGGGTATGCCACTCCTGTCGTTTCAATCGAACAACCGACAACGGCTCATTTTGCGAACTTGTGCAGCAGCCACTATCGGAGAGTGATATTCATCTTATTTGTAGGGAACACGAATAAAAACAGGATGACCTCTGGCGATTCACCTTTGGGTTGCGCGCAACAGACGATAGCCGAACTGCCGAATAAAAATGCATCTGGCTAATTCCCTCACCCGATAAAACCCGTTGCAACATTTTTTGCCGGAAAATTACCTGGGCCTCTACAACCCGGTCCGGCTGGATAACAGTAAGCCATGGGTGGAGTTGATTGATTCCTGGAGATAATTTCCAGCATGGCTAGGATAACCCTTCCCCGAAGTCGCCTCTCATTGATCATCTTTATAACTTGATTGTATGG
>DATJLH010000128.1:0-2293 GCA_035490615.1 Cellvibrio sp. | reverse complement strand
ATGATCCGGATAACTCGTTTGAAACCCTCAATACAATTATCAACGTCTTTATCGAAAACAGTGCCAGCAAAAAACGCCAGGAAAGCCTGAACGCATTTAATTTTATTGACGCCCAGGTGCAAACCTATAAGCGCCAGCTGGAACTGGCAGAAGAAAAGCTCAAGGAATTTAATGCACAAAATGTGGATGGCACCGAGGCGAGTGTGGCCACCCGTATTGCCGAGCTGCGCGGTGAGATAGAAGCGCTCAAGATCACCATTGAAGAAACGGAAGCACGGATCAATACCATCACCACCCAGCTGGGTAACGAAAGCCAATACCAACAGACCAAAGGCGAGATAGATGAATTGCGCCAGCGTCGGCAAGGTCTGGTGAGTCAATTGGAACAACTGTTGCTGGTTTATCAGGAAGGCTACCCGGACGTTATTTCACTGCGCGCGCAGATTGCTGAGTTGGATGCGGCGATTCATGCCGCCCAGGAATCCGGGGGGGATATCTATACCGGGCGCGGCGAAGCGGTGGAAAACCCGCTGTACGAAGAGTTGCGGCGCCAGTTATCGGTAGCCAAGGTTGACCTGCGCGGGCAAAAACGACGGATGGAATCCCTGGTGCACTTGTCAGAACAGGAATACGAGCGGGCGCAACGGGTGGCGGCTAACCAGGCGCAATTATCGGAATTGACGCGCGACTACAATGTCACGCGCGATGTGTATGAAGAAATGTTGCAGCGGAAGGAGTCGGCGCGCTTGTCCATGACACTGGATATTGAAGGGCAGGGGATCAGTTATCGCATTCAGGAACCGGCGACATTCCCCTTAAAGCCGTCCGGTTTACGTTTTATTCATTTCGCGATCATCGGGCCGATTATCGGATTGCTGGTGCCGATTGGATTGTTGATCTTGTACGTTATGGTCGATCCTCACTTCCGGTCGGCGCGTGCGTTGCAACAACAGTTGCCGCCGGGCATCGAATTGATCGGTATTATTCCGCATTACCACACGCCGCTTAATGAGCGTCTGTTAAGAAAGGATGTGCTGATATTGTTCATTCTGTGTTTGTTGGCGATGGCGGCTTACGCCAGTTTTGCCAGCTATTGGCATGTCACTACCAGCTAAGGGGCAGAAGATGGACAAGAACAAAGAACGCAATATTGAGCAGCTGATTGAAGGCGTAGATGCCATGGTCGAGAGCCGCGACCAACTGGTTAAGACGGCGGTCCTTGAACATCGCAAGCGGGAGCAGATCAAAAATATGTCGCTGCCCGTCCTGTGGACGCAGGATGAACTCTACGAAAAGAAAGTCGTGTTTATCGGTATGCGTCAACGGGAGTTGTTGAACGCTTTTCGTGAAATCAGGATTCGCCTGTTACAAAAAAGTAAAAGCGATAATATCGTGGTGTTGGTGTCTTCGGTCAGTGCCGAAGCGGATTCCAGTTTCTTCGGTTTTAACCTGGCCGCAACCTTCGCGCTGGATCCACACAAAACAGCGCTTTATGTGGATTGTAATCCCCACAGCAGATCCGCCGAGCGTTACACCGGGACTGAAGTGGATAACGGCCTGGTGCAATATCTTTTTGATAACACCATCCCTCTGAAACACATTATTTATCCCAGCGGCGTTGAGCGTTTGCGGGTGATACCTTCCGGCGGCCTGAGTGAGTCGGCAGCAGAAATGTTCAGTTCCAAGCGCATGGAAGTCTTTATTGCCGAAATTAAAAATCGTTATCCGGATCGTTTTATCGTGCTCGATGCACCACCGGTACAGCAATCCACCGAGGCGCGCATACTCGCCCAATATTGCGACCATGCACTCCTGGTGGTGCCGTTTGGCAAAGCGGTGACCAATGAAGTGTTGTCGGCGGTCGAGGCGGTAGGCAAGGAAAAATTTGCGGGGCTGGTTTTCAATAACTGATTGTCATTGGGAGGCATCGATGATGAAACGAACATTATTTTTCAGATGTTTTACGTCTTTGTGCATTCCCGCGCTGGCGCTGCCGGCGATGGCGACGGTGGAAATTGATCTGGGCGTCACGAGTCGCTACTCGGACAACGCACGGCGGACCTACAGCGACAAAATTGCCGAACGTCAGGATGAATACAGTGCAAGTATCCTGGCCGATTATGAAAACACCTTGCTGGATTTTGAAACCGATTATCGCGCGACTGAAAACCGTTTTGATAAAGACACACAACCGGATCGCAGTTTACTGGAAGGCAACGCCGAACTGCTGATCGGTAAAAGTTATCATCCGGTAGACTTGCTCCTCGTACATTCGCGCCGCTCGGTGTTGGGC